>JAGCKY010000166.1 GCA_017647245.1 Elusimicrobiaceae bacterium | reverse complement strand
ATAATTAACCTTGCTTGTTAGGCTACTGGAAGGAAAATATAGCAGCACATAACAAGAAGATGAAGGAGAATCTTTAGCAGCAAAATGCGCGCTTATACTATGATCAGAAGAAGAATCCAGTTTTATTGTAAATTTATACTTGTCACAATGAGACATTTCTCCATACCAATCACTTGAAAAGGGATTTTCACAATTGGCGGGCAGTTGCACATCTAAATCAGCAAAACTGCTTGCATGCTCTCCATTAGCCAAGTAATAAACTTTTTTTGCTTCGGCTAAACTGCGCACAATAGACAACATAGAATTAAAACGACTCTTGACTACCGCCTTTTGATATTGCGGCAAGGCAATTGCCGCCAGTATGCCGATGATGAGGACTACCACTAATAGTTCTATTAGCGTAAAGCCGTTATTAAATAAAAGAACCATCCCCGAATGCTGTTGTCGGGGATCTTCCACGTATTGCCGTTTTAAAAACGACATACAGCCACAACAAGCGTTGTAGACCCCCGATAAAGACACTCGGGGGTGGTTCTTGTTTTTTATTAGCGTAAATGCACGATTTTTCATACTCTCTCCTTTTGTTTTAACGTCCCTACATTCCCCATTGTACCAAAAAAAAAAAACAAGTCAAGCCCCTTTTTGAACATTTAACGCCCCCCCAAATAACGGCTCTTTTTCTTCCCCGGCCGCCCTCGGATTTTGTAAAATAAATGTATATGCGGAAAATGCTTCGTTTTGATGAGTTGGACTCTACCAATGCCTACGCAAAACGGAATTGTTCTTTGATTGAAAATCAAACCATTATCGTCGCAAAAACGCAAAGCGCCGGGCGCGGACGGTTGAGCCGCAGCTGGCTTTCTGAGCCGGGTGGGCTGTATTTTTCCGTTGTACTTAAACCTACGCAGATTACGCATTTGGCCAATTTAACACAACTAATGGCGCTGTCTGTTTGCCAAGTTTTACGTGAACTGGGCGTAGCCGCGCAGCTGAAATGGCCCAATGATGTACTCGTAAACGATAAAAAAATTTGCGGCATTTTAAGTGAGGCGGTCACTTCTGAAAATAAATTTGATGCGCTGGTGCTTGGCGTGGGCGTAAACATCGCACAAACCGATTTAAGCCGCGCGGGCCAACCTGCCGTTTCACTAGCGATGCTTGGTATAAATTACGACGCAGAAAAAATGTTGCAACAGATTTTGGATCGTTTTTTTGCGCAGTATGAAAACGTTTTGCAAAACGGATTTTCCGCAATTCGTACCGACTATTTAAATTACTTTCCGTACATCGGAAAAGAGGTAATCATCGCGCATGGGACGACCCCCACGCGTGGCACGGTACAAACGATTTCGCCCGTCGGAGAATTGATACTCAATACCCCCGCCGGACAAACAGTTATTTCAATAGGAGATATGTGTATATGAGTGAAAGTTTACTCGGGCAAAGCTTCAGCATTACCGTCATTGGTATGTCTGTGGTATTTGTCTTTCTGCTCATTTTAGTCGGCTTGATGTTTGCCATGAGCCGGCTGGTACGGGCATTGGAAAAATACTTTCCGCAAGCGGTAGCCCAAACGGCTCATGCCGGGGCGGATAATACGCTGGTGGCTATTGCCATTGCCGCGGCAAAAAGATTTCAAACTAAATAAAGAGGAAAATTATGAAGAAAATTGATTTTATGCTAACTGCGTTTCGCGACGGATTTCAATCGGTGTACGGAGCGCGTGTTTTAACCAAAGATTTTATGCCCGCGGTAGAGGCCGCCCGCCACGCCGGGATTAATCACATGGAATTTGGCGGCGGCGCACGCTTTCAGGCCTTGTTTTTCTATTGCAATGAAAATGCGTTTGATATGATGGATACCTTCCGTAAAACCGCCGGAAAAGATGCCAACTTGCAAACGCTCGCCCGCGGCGTAAATGTGGTGGGACTGGACAGTCAGTCTTCTGATGTTATCAAAGCGCACGCACAACTGTTTGCCAAACACGGCACGACCACCATTCGCAACTTTGACGCATTAAATGATGTGAACAATTTGATTTATTCCGGCAAATGCATCGCAGACGCAGGACTCAAACACGAAGTCTGCGTGACCATGATGTCTTTGGCCCCCGGCTGGGACACGACGGGAAAAATCCACAATGAAATTTTTTACGAAAAAATCTTGCGCTCTATTTTGGATTCCGGCGTACCGTTTGATTCCGTGTGTTTCAAAGATGCGTCCGGTACTTCCACCCCGACCACCGTCGGCAAAACCATGAAAATGGCGCGCAAACTGCTCGGAAAAGATGTCAAAATTGTTTTTCACACGCACGAAACCGCGGGCAATTCTATCGCCTGCTGTTTAGCCGCTATTGAAAACGGTGCCAACTCGTTGGACCTTTCCATGCAGCCCGTTTCCGGCGGTACGTGCCAGCCCGATATTTTAACCATGTGGCATGCCTTGCGCGGTAGTGAATATACATTAGACATTGACCCCAAGAAAATCCAAGAGGCGGAAAATGTGTTCCAAGACTGCATGAAAGATTATTTCTTGCCGCCCGAGGCCACCAAGGTCAACCCGATTATTCCGTTCTCGCCTTTGCCGGGCGGTGCTTTAACTGCCAACACGCAAATGATGCGCGACAATGGTACCTTTAACAAATTTCCCGAAGTAGTTAAAGCCATGGGCGAATGTGTCAAACGCGGCGGTTTCGGTACGTCCGTAACTCCCGTCTCACAATTTTATTTCCAACAAGCGTATGCCAATGTGATGTACGGTCCATGGAAAAAAATCACAGACGGTTACGGCAGAATGGTGCTCGGGTATTTCGGCAAAACCCCGGTGGAAGCAGATCCGGAAATTGTCAAAATTGCTGCTGAGCAACTGCACATGGAACCGACCAAAAAGACCCCGCTTGAAATCAATGATGCCAACCCCAAGAAAGGTTTGAAAGTAGCCGAGCAAAAACTCAAAGAGGCCGGACTTCCTGTCAATGAAGAAAATGCTTTCATCGTAGCCACCTGCGCGGACAAAGGTATTTTGTACCTGCAAGGAAAAGCCAAAGTAAACGGCGTGCGCAAAGTGACTCCGAAAGTAGCCGGCAACGCGTGCAAAGTAACTGTGGACGGCACGCCTTTCAATGTGTCTTTTGAAAGCGACAATGTGGCTGTGGTAAACGGTAAGCGCTATAACATTGGTGTCGGTGCGGCAGATGCCAAAGCCACCGCCACTCCTGCCGCTAAACCGGCCGCGGGCGGTGCGGGTACGACCTTAAATTCTCCCTTGCCGGGTGCGGTGTTGCGCTTGTCCGTCAAAGACGGCGACACGGTAAAAGAAGGCCAAGAAGTGTTGGTGCTGGAGGCCATGAAAATGGAAACCGTCGTCAGCGCGACTGCCACCGGAACCGTGCATTTCCTCGTCAAACAAGGCGACCAAGTGCAAACCGGGCATCCGCTTGCGGAGATTAAATAAGAGGCGGCCTTATGGATATCATGCAAGCACTTCTAAAAATTTGGCAAACCACGGGCGTGTATGCCATTTGCTGGCAACAACTGGTAATGATTGCCGTGTGTTGTTTTCTGTTGTGGCTCGGCATCAAAAAACAGTTTGAGCCGCTACTTTTAATTCCCATTGCGTTTGGCGGTCTGCTGGCCAACATTCCTATGCCGCCGGGCGAAGCGATTGCCGGGGCGAACGGATTTTTGGGAATTATTTTTAATTTCGGTATCAATTCCGGTTTGTTCCCGCTGTTTATTTTTATGGCGGTGGGTGCGATGACCGATTTCGGCCCGTTAATTGCAAACCCGAAAATGGCACTCTTGGGCGGTGCGGCGCAGTTTGGTATTTTCGCCACGCTCATCGGCGCGATTGGCCTGTCTTATATTTACATCGGCGACAAACAAATCTTTGCTTTTGGACTTAAAGAGGCCGCGTCTATTGGTATTATCGGCGGCGCGGACGGCCCGACATCTATTTATTTGACGTCGCGCTTGGCCCCACAACTACTGGGCTCTATTGCCGTGGCGGCCTATTCATACATGGCGCTCGTGCCCGTTATTCAGCCGCCGATCATGAAACTGCTCACCACCGATGCAGAGCGCAAAATCCGCATGGAACAATTGCGCCCGGTCAGCAAACGTGAGAAAATTTTGTTTCCGCTTGCGATTCTTTTGCTGTGCGTGTTCTTATTGCCTTCTGCGGCGCCGCTGATCGGCTGTCTGACTTTCGGCAATTTGGTCAAAGAGTCCGGCGTAGCCGAGCGTTTATCCAAAACCCTGCAGAATGAATTTTGTAATATCGTAACGATTTTGCTCGGTTTGTCCGTCGGCTCTAAATTGCAATACGACCACTTTTTGGTAACCGAAACGCTGGGTATTTTGGTACTGGGTATTATTGCGTTCT
>JAGCKY010000016.1 GCA_017647245.1 Elusimicrobiaceae bacterium | reverse complement strand
GTATGCGCGCCCGCTGTGGGTGGGGTTATTAACCGGCAATAAAGGCGCTTTTGCACGGGTCTACGGCGTGCCTGCTCTCAATGCGCTAAAAGATTTACAGCGGGCCGATTACGATGATATGAACGAAGGCACCGTGCGCCGCTTGCATTTAAAGGCCGCCTTGGCAGAGCGCAATTACAGCGGTGCATCTTCCGATGTGGCGGCGATGTCTAAATTAGTAAGCCGGCAATATGCGTTGCGTGATCAAACGCGTTACGAACAATACGCCAAACAAAGCCACCGCCGGGAAGTGGCCAGTAAATTAGATTTCTTTTTAGCGGCGGTGTTTGCAGGTGCTTTGATATATAAAGCAAGCGCTAAAGCGGTGCAATTGGTAACAAAATTGCGTATGTTGGCGGTGGGTAGTGCAAAAACACAAACCGCCGTAGCCACGCAAGAGTTGGCGCGTGCGGCGCAAAAATCCGTCGCGGCCGCCAAACAACCTGCGGCGCAAATTAAGATAGTAGATGTGGGGCAAGGCCAAACCGTCGCGCAAATGGCCGCGGAAGATGGCAAAGTAGTAGAAATCGGTTTGGAAACTACCGCTAAAACAACATCGGCCAAACCGTTGATTTATCAAGGCACCGAGCGCACTATGCAAGCCACCGAGGGAGTAGGCGAAGCCAAAGCGGCCGGAAAAACATTTGATTACAGCAAATACATCGTACGTAAAGAAGAACCGTCTTTCTGGGAAATTGCGCAAAAAACAGCGTCGGATAATTGGAAATGGAACCGCGCCGAGGGCCGCCTGTTAAACACAAAAGTAAAAAAGGATTTTTGGTCTAGTCTGAAATATGCTCCGGCGAAGATGTTGCTGGGCATGCAATTGGTCTTTACGCCGATTATGCCGGGGGTGGACGCGTTCGTATTGCCGGCCGCCAAAACCGCTACGGAAGTGGTAATGACCGCGCCGAAAGCGGTGCAGGGCGCATTGGCAACTACAAAAGCAGTGCAAAGTACCAGCCGTATCGCCCGCATAAGTACCGAATTTAATCAAGCTACCCAAGCCATTAGAAATACCGCGCGTAATGCCGCGGCACAAACAGCTGCCAGAACGGCAGAAGCTATTCCGTTTAGAGTGTGGGCTCCGTTGGCCGCTGTAACCCCTGATGATATGCGTCGCTACGGGATTGGTGAGCGCGGTGCCATGCGCTTTAATACGTTGGAACAAATCCGCTCTACATACAGCACCCAACTAAGCGACTACGCCAAATACCTCGCTATTACGCAACCGCAGCTTGGATTTAATCATTACGACAGCACGTTTGATATTTTGGACGCGCATCACCAATACCAACACTTCGGTCAATACCTGCAAAGCAAACAGCAATACTTTTTAAATCAGGGCGGCGTATATCAACCGCGTGCTTGGTGGAACGTGGCGCAAGGATTACAAACCTGGCAAAACGATATTTACTTTGGCAGTATTGCTCCGATACGGTATGCCCGTAATAAATTTTATCAGGCAGAACAAGCGGCTCCTTTCCAAACAGCCGAATATAAACTGGGGCAATTATTCTTCGGTGATGAAATTTTAGATAAGATAGAACGGGCCGAACGCGATTTCTTACGCACCCAACCGTTTGCTTCCGCATATGCTTTTAGTGTAGTTCCGCCGGTACCTTTTTGGCAAAAGCTCCAACGCAATTACGAACATACCACATTAGCCAAAAAACATCGTCGACAATTGCAAGATATGCGCCAGCGGGTTTGGCAGAATTTTGTAGAAAAATACGAAGAATTAACCCCGCAGGAAAGACAAAATCAGCAAAAGGTTTTAACCAACCGCGACTTCATACAAAACTACTACGTGGCCGCGGTGAACATGATTGAAGAAAGCGGTTTACCGGTAGCCGTCAAACAAATTGTACTGCGCGGTTGGGAACAGCAATTACAAACCTTCTTACAATCTATTGCGTCCGAAACAGATGCTTCCATAGAAAAATACAGCATTCCGGTATACGAAAAGAAACAACTGGTTGGTTTTTGGCCGTTAGATACACAATCGGCTAAAAATATGGAACGCTTGCATCCGGACCAACATCTTTTCATTCGCTTGCCCAAAAAAGGAAAGCAAGCCGAACTGGTAATGCGCCCCAATGAAAAACAGGAGAAAGACAAACCGAACGGCATAGTCATTCGCTCGGATATTGAATTGCAACGCGGACAAGGCGTACAAACCCCTTCACCTTTTGGTTGGAAAAAGATAGCCGAAGGTATCTTGCTGGTAAATAACCGTATCTTACCGTTGTTTGGGCTTTACTTAATGCAAGGTATGGGCAATATGTCTTCCATTATTGCCAACTTTTCTAAAGTAGATTTCCATTTAGCAAACTGGGAAATGTATGCGTTGGGCGGTATTTCTCCGGTGGTGACCGGGGTGTTTTCCTTCATCGCAGGCATCTTACAAAACCGTTGGGCACGCAATTCGGATGGTACAATCAATGGCGCGCGCGGACGTAATATCACTCTTAACATAGGTATGGCCGCGTTTATAGCGGGTATGGTATTACCTATGTTAGCGGGCATGCATGGCCTGCTAGGCGATCCGACGGATATTAAAAAATACTTGCTGATAACTAGTTTTATTCTGCTCGGTATCGGGGGCGCGTTTTTGGACGTGTCTATGAAACCGGTAGTATTGGCCGCGTCTACAGATGACCGTTACCAAGCTTTACAAGGGTATTTAAGTGTATTTAAACAGACCGTCGGAAACGCCATGAACTATTTAGTTCCGCCGATTGCCATGGGCCTCATGGCAGCGTTTGGCAAGCAAATAGACTGGACGGTGTTCTTCCCGGTATACGGCGCTATCAGCTTGTTAGTAATGCTCTTATACAATACGTTTGGCATGCATCAGCAAACATTGGAAACAACGGAAAAACGCCGCAAGGAAGACCGCTTGTCTTTGAAAACAACGTGGAAAGAATTAACCGGAACGAATTTATATAACCGAATCATCCGCCGCGGTGTATTAGCTACCGCGCTGCACGGCATGAATATGAGCATTTTGGGTTTATATATCAATCAGTTGTTTATGAAACAGGTGGAAGGAACATTTGATATGTATGCCAGTGCCGGCAGCAGTAACGTGTGGGCGGCTATGTGGCAATCGCTGAGTCATTCCTGGCTGGGCCATTCATTGTTATGGTTTACGGTACCGATTATTTTGGGACGTATAATCGGCACAAGACTGATGGAAAAAGGCATTCATTCTAAACGAATTAATATCGCGCCTATAGACAAGGGTGCTCTGCTGGCCGGAAGCGGGTTAGCTGTCATTGCGGGATTGGCCGCCATTGCTTTTGGAATTTGGCCTGTAAAGCTGGCGGGGATTGTGTTATCCGCGATAGGTCTAACAAACATATCTCCTATCATAACGGGCTTTACATTCCACAATACGCGCCATGTGTCCGATGCGGTGTCTACCTTGCTGTCTGCTACCGCAATGATTACGTTTGCGGGCAATGCTTTGTTCGGTTGGTTTAAAGATTTAACAGAAATGACCAGCGTTCCTTGGTTGCCGTTACTAATGCCCGTCATTTTCTTAGGGTATCTGATCTATTTCGGATGGGAAATCGGTACACACAAATTAGAAGATCAGGCAGAAACGGTGTTGGATCCGGCCACCGATAAGGAAAAAGTGGCTTTGCCGGAAAAAGTGTATCAAGCGCAAGAAGAAGCGTGGGCCGAAGATTTGGAAGAATTTACAAAAGATATTCCTATAGATAAAATGCGCAAACTGTTTGCCGGGTTTAGAGGAATGCATGATTTGTCTTTAGAGGATATCAAGCATATCTTGGAAAAAGGTTTGGAAAAAGGAAAAACAAGATATAACAAAATTTACTTTGCCAAAGACATCTTGGCAGGCAGAAGCACCGAAGAATTTAAACAAATCTTAAAGAAACGCAACGATATGCAATTTCTTGCCAAAGGTGGGGCTAATCCGTTTATGTATTTGCCCGGCAAAGAAGGCAATCCGGTGCTGATTGGTTTAAAACCGGGCGTGCGTGATGAAAGAGAAGGAACGCATCCCAATTATATTTACTTTGAAAAAGATATTCCGGCCCGCAAAATAGTAGTGTTTGGTTATTTGAATCTGAACGATAAAAAGGGCTGGTATCAAATGTCGTTGCGCCGGGATGGAAAATTAATCATAGTACCGATGAAAGAGTACTTGCAGGAAGCAACGGAAAAAGAAAAAAGCAAAAAAGAAAAACGCAAAACACAAAGCATACCGAAAGTAGAAGATGTGTTGGCAGCCCGCTTTGCAACCGAAAAAGAAATTGCGCAGCAGCGTTTAGAACTATTGGACCAATATCATACGTGGTATCAAAACAATGTAAGTTACATTGCCAATCCGGTTACCAAGCAAGCATTAGACGCAGTAGAAAGTTTGACCAGCCGCGCGGCCACACAAGCGGAAATTGATCAAGCCGCCGCCGCTATTAATAAGTTAAGCACCTTGTCTTTAGGCGTGGAAGATGCTTTGGAAACGAGTAGTTACAAAGTCATCTTTTTAGGAAAAGATGCCGCTAATGCGCAAGCCGATGATTTTTACAGAGCCAATGAACGCAGAACTATTCCCAGAGAATGGGTACCCAGCCGCTTGCCCAAAGATGTTAGCTTGATAATGAACACTAGAGGAGAAGTAACCGGGCTGATGTTAGGCAAAGGGGCTTCCGAATTAAAAGTACAACAAGTGATTAATGCCATTATCAAACGCTCGGGGCTCAAAGTGCGCATGGGTGCGCATGAACTGGGTATTACTTCTATCGGACAAAGAAGATACAGAGAAGGCAATTTGCATATTCATTTTGAAAGCACGGCGCCCAACGAAAGCGGTATATATTACAATTTCAGACTTTCTATTCAAGCAGGCAAATTGACCAAGAAAGCGTCTTTGCCGCAATTGCGCCATATGTACTTACGTTTCTTCGGTCCGTATTTGGATACAGCGGATATTGAGTGGCCGTCAGACTCGCAACCGGATTTATATTCTATGAATCGTACGCTAAACGACGGTTTATTTGCCCAGCAATTTGCGTAATAAACGGTCACTGTACGGAGCTTGCAGATTCATTCCCAGTGAAGTAATACGCCCGGCATTAGGTCCGTGGTAATCAGAGCCCGCCGTAGCAAACAAATCATACTTGCGTGCAATTTTGAGCAGCTCTTGTTTGAGCGTGTAGCTGTGTGAAGGATAAAATACTTCTATTCCGTCTAATCCTGCTTCCACCCATGCGGGAAAATTCCATACTTCTTGCGTCAGCCCCGGATGCGCAATTACGGCTAACCCGCCTGCTTTTTTAATTTCATAAATGGCCTCTATAACCGTTACGCCTGCGGAAGGGACATATCCCACTTGGCCGGGTACTAGATATTTGCGAAAACCTTCTTGGCGGTTGGGCACGATTTTTTTCTTTTTAAGCGCATCGGCCACATGAGCACGGGAAATCGTGTGTGCGGTGCGTGTAAACACGTCTTCTTCGGTAATATCTACGCCGCTGTCAGCCAGTTGGCGGATAATTTTTTTGATACGGTTTACACGGTTTTCGCGGTTTGTTTTCAGAAAATTTTGAAAGGCGGCGTTGTGGATATCCACATTGTAGCCCAAAAAATGCAAATGGTCATGCTCGCGCGTGCTGATTTCCACGGCACAAACCCAGTCTATATTGTATTTTTGACAAGCGGCTTGCGCACGCAAGACACCGTCGGTGGTATCGTGGTCGGCCAGCGCAAAAACTTTTACACCTGCTTTGGCGGCGGCGCAAACCACTTCTTCCGGGGAAGAAGTACCGTCTGAAAAAGTGGAGTGGGTATGTAAATCAACCTTGAGCATTTACACGCGCTCAACGGCAGTCACGCCCGGGACACATTCTTTGATTTTGCGTTCTACGACGGCTTTGAGCTTCATTTGCGC
>JAGCKY010000165.1 GCA_017647245.1 Elusimicrobiaceae bacterium | reverse complement strand
GATGTATCAAACGGGCGAAAAGGCCGCCGCACTGGTAGAAAAGCTGGGCTTGTCGCAAGTGAGCGACGAGGGCCAACTGTTTGCGTGGGCGCAAGAGGCCATTAACGAAACGCCCAAAGCGGTGGCAGATTTCAAAAAAGGCAACCGCGCGGCGGTGGGTGCACTGGTGGGTGCAGTGATGCGCAAGAGCAAAGGTAAAGCCAACCCCAAGCGTATGAATGAAATTCTGGTGGAACTTTTGAGTAAGTAACGGCTTTTTCAGTTGCATGTCTTTTTGTGGGCAAACAATTTTCCACATTTGAGCAGCTTTGCGCTGACTTGCCCCTCGCTGTACTTGGCAGTACTTGCCTCGGGCAACTTACAGCGCAAATCTATCTCAAATCTGAAAAATCATGGCCACTGACGCACATTCGCTTCGCGCGTGCGGTACGTATGAACGAGATTTTGGTGGAACTACTCAGTAAGTAAAAATTTTTAATTACTATCCCGTGACGTTTAATTATATCCGGCGCAAATCGCACGTCCCAGTGCTGTTCTGGCGGTGCAGGTTATTTTGTTAGGATAGTCGGAATGATTAAGCCATTCCGTAAAATAAAAATCACCTTCACTTATACACTGATAATGAAATTTTTCCGTGTCATCGGCTACGCCAGGGCAATAAGCATAACGTATATTCTGTACAGAGTTGTCCAGTAAATCTACCCTGAAATAATTGTCACACGTAAAAGTACCTTTAATCTCTGTGCAGTCAACAGAAACATCTAATTTACCGGGAGTATTTGCATATTCATTATTGCTCAAATAATAAATTTCTTCTGCTTGTTTTAGGGAAAAGGCAATTTGTTGCATATTGGCTAACCGCGCTTTTGCTACGGCAATTTTATATTGCGGCAAAGCAATGGCGGCCAATATGCCGATAATTAATACAACGACTAAAAGTTCAATCAATGTAAATGCTTTTTTATTCATATTACTCTCCTGTATTTTTTTACAACCTTGCGCCAAAGTCGCAAGGGGCCAGAAGCAAAAATCAGTACTTAGGTAAACCAGCCCCAAAAAAAGTATACCAAAAAAAAAAAACAAGTCAAGCCCTACCCGCACCTTTTTCCAAACGACCCTTATGTAACCCTAAAATAGGTTGACCCGCGCGGGCCAAGTCTGCTATCATTTATATGTATAAGACTTATACGTATACGTAATACATGGAGATACAATACATGAAAAACTTGTTACAAGTGACCTTAATCCTCGCCTTGGCTGCCGGCTTAACCGCCTGCAAAAAGAACGTCAAGGACGACGCCAATGCCGATGCGTTGGCCAATGGTACCGCTACCGAAATGGTGTTTGAAGAAACCACAGTAACCGAAGGCCTGCCGGCCCAAGTTTCTTTGGGTTCTGTACACTTCGCCTTGGATAAAGCCAATTTGACCGCCGAAGCGCGCAAAATTGTGGAAGCCAATGCACAAGCTATCAAAGCCGTCGGTGGTAATTACAGCGTAGTCGTAGAAGGTAACTGCGACGACAGAGGCACCATCGCTTACAACATTGCCTTGGGTGAAAAAAGAGCCAACGAAGTAAAAGCTTACTACGTTCGCTTGGGTATCCCCGCCGGCAAAATCACCACGGTTTCTTACGGTAAAGAAAAACCGGTTTGCTACGAAGCCACCACGGCTTGCTGGCAAGAAAACCGCCGCGCTGATACGTTGTTAACAGCGAACTAATTGTTTTAAAGGGGCCCAAACCAATATGAACAAAGCGATTGCTCTCATTTGTTTAGGTGGTTTGGGCCTTTTGTTGTCCGGCTGTGTTGCCAGCGAGCGGGATATGGGCGCGCTGAAATTACAGCTTAAAGAATTAAATGATACTCTTTCCGTGATGCAAACCAATCAGGCCGAACTGACCAGCAAAATGGAGGAGTTAAGTCAAAATTTATCCGTATCCAATGAAAACTTGTCGCAATTGGATATACAACTAACCGAGCTGGCCGGCAAATTAGACAATATCACCGCCCCGGCTCAACAAACACAAGCAAGCACCCCGGAAGAAAAAACCAATGCGCTGTCGCCTTCTGAACTTTTTAACGAAGCTAAAAGCCATTTAAATAAACAGGCCTATGACATGGCGGCGAGCGGTTTTAAAATTTATATTGATACCTACCCCGACGGGGAAAACATTGAGCAGGCCTACATTTATTTGGGTGACGCTTATGAAGCGCAAGAGCAAGCCAAACCGGCTGCCATTGCGTATGCTACCTTATTACAAAAATTTCCAAACAGTAAATTAACTGCTACGGCACGTTTGAAATATGCGCGCAGCATTCTTCCGTTAGGTAAAAAAGAAGAAGCCAAACGCTACTTAAATTCTATCGTGCAAGACTTCGGCTCCTCGCCCGAAGCCCGTCTGGCCAAAGAAGAATTGGCTAAATTAAAATAATCTTATGAAAAAAGTTTTGATTTATGGACTGGCGCTTGCGGCCCTATTATGCAGCGCGGCGGCCTTTGCGGCCCCTAAAACAGATGTATATATTGGTATTACTTCTGCGGGCGGTAAACGTTTGCCGCTGATTGCCATGCCGCAATTTTTGGCTAAAGGCGAGCAAGCAACTAATGCAGCAAAAACCGTTCACAGCACGTTGCGTGCCGATATTTTATACGCGCGGTATTTTGATGTGTCTACCGATGGCCCTGCCTTTGATGTATTAGGTGCGGCGGGGGGAATAGAACCGGCTAAACTGCAAAACGTGTTGAGCCAATGGAATAAAAAGCGTGCCAATTATTTAATCGGCGGGGAAGTGACGTACGAAGAACCGTATTACACGATTAAATTATACGTGTATGATGTAGCCAGTCAGACTTCCGTGTTCGCCAAAGCATTTAAGGGGACGCAGGCCAGTTTGCGTTTGCTGGCGCACCGGGCGTCGGACCAAATTATTCAAATGCTGACCGGCCACCGCGGCATTGCCGAAACGAAAATCGCTTTTGCCAATAACGCTACCTAAAATAAAGAAATTT
>JAGCKY010000164.1 GCA_017647245.1 Elusimicrobiaceae bacterium | reverse complement strand
GGATATAGGCCGGAGAAAGAACAACATTATACCCCGCACAAAGACACTGCGGGGTGACGAAACAGAGAGGAGAGGTTATGAAAAATCGCGCATTTACGCTAATAGAGCTGTTAGTGGTTGTATTGATTATCGGTATACTGGCGGCCATTGCGTTGCCACAATATAGAAAAGCTGTACAAAAAGCCCGCTTTACAGAATTAGTAATAGCCACAAAAGCAATTGTGGATGCCCAAAAAGTTTTCTATTTAGCAAATAATGTTTATTCGGAAAGAAATGATGAATTAGACGTCGCTTACCCAGCTGTTAAAAACAGTACAACAGCATATCAAGTAGGAAAAGCAACTTGCACTCCAACAGGACAATATTTTGTAAGTTGTTCGCTACGGGTTCCCCGCGTGGTATTTCAGCGTTATTACCAAAGTAGCCGTGTAAACTGTTGTGCTTATCCGGATGATGACTACGCGGCAGATGCCTTGTGTCAAAATGAATTACAAAAAACCACTTGGTATAATGGCTGTGAGGAATCCGGGTGCCACTGTTATAACAAATCTCTCTAAACAATCTTTTTCGTTTGACACCTCGGCCCGGGTTTTATACCATATAAGAAACTGGGTTTGATGTAAGAGAGGGTTTTATGAAAAAAATTATCAGCTCGCCGCAAGCGCCCAAAGCTATCGGGCCGTATTCGCAAGCGGTAGAAGTGGACGGATTTGTATTTACTTCCGGTATCTTGCCGGTGGACCCCGTAACGGGGGAAATCTTCGGCGGCGATATGAAAAGCCAAACCGAACTAGTGCTTAAAAATATGGAAAACATTTTTAAGGCCGCCGGCATACAACCCAAACATATTGTCAAAACCACGGTGTATATCACGGATTTGACGGCCTTTGCGGAAATGAACACCGCTTATGCCGCTTTCTTTAAGGAAAATCCGCCCGCCCGCACTACTGTACAAGTTACTGCTTTGCCCAAGGGCGCCTATGTGCAAATAGAAGCCATCGGACACAAATAATATGAGCATACACGAAGAACTGCTGTCCAAACGGACTAACGGTATTTTGCTTCCTGTCTCGGCGATGAAAACCGATACGGATTGGGGCGTGGGGGATTTTTCGTCCTTGTGCGAATGGGTGCAATTTTTGGGTAGTCTGGGCACGAAAATCGTGCAAATTCTGCCGCTGCAGGAAACCGCGCCGGGACAAAATTGTCCGTACTCTGCATTAAGTGCTTTTGCCATTGACCCGATTTACATTGATGTAAGTGCGGTGCGTGAGGTGCAACTTTCGCCGCGCGCGCGCAAAACCGTGCAGGATATGCAGGGCGAAATTGTGGCGTGGCGTATGTCGCACAAAACGCTTTTTAAAGTTATCAAAGAAGCTAAACTTAATGTCTTGTGGCTGGCGTATCAATTTTTCTTGGAGAATGATTTCAGTCGCTCCACGCCGCAAGCGCAAGCGTTTGAAGCGTATTGCTCGGCCAATAGCAGTTGGTTGCGTAATTACAGTATTTTCCGTGCGCTCAAAGAATTTTACCATTGGAAAACGTGGAAAGATTGGCCGGAAGGGTTGCGCGATTTTCAGGAACGTGCGGTTTCGGAATTTGAACTCAAATACAGCGAATATGTTTGTTTCTTTGCCTACGTACAATGGCAAGCTGATTTGCAATTGCGCGCGGCCAAAGCGTGCGCCAAAGAAGCGGGCGTGTATTTGTTTGGCGATATTCCGTTCGGTACCAATTTAGACAGTGCCGAAGTGTGGGGCGCACGGGAGAATTTCCGCTTGGATTTAAGTGTCGGTGCGCCGCCGGACCAATTTTCCGAAAAGGGCCAAAGTTGGGGCCTGCCTGCGTATAATTGGGAATATATGCAAGCGCATGATTTTGATTTATGGCGCGCCAAAATCCGCCGCGCGGTGGAGCTGTATGATATTTTCCGCTTGGATCATTTGGTGGGATTTTTCCGTACCTATGTGTTTGAACAAGGTAGTGAGCAAGGCGCGTTTGATATTACCGATGAGCAGGCACAAATTGACCGCGGTTATAAATTCCTGCGCATGGTGCTAGACAGTGCGCGCGGTGCTTTACCCGTCGGGGAAGATTTGGGCGTCATTCCGGATTTCGTGCGCCGCATGTTGGTAGATTTGAAAATCCCGGGCTATAAAGTCATTCGCTGGGAGCGCGAAGATAACGGTTATTACCGCGAGCCGCGCAATTATCCCGTGGTGTCTTTAGCCACTACTTCCACGCACGATACGGATACCTTGCGCGAGTGGTGGCAAACCCAACCGCAATGGGAACGCGCCAACATTTGGGAAATGATTTCCGCGCAAAAAACAAACGGAAACGTACCGTTTAATTTAGACACACAGCGGGCCATTTTAAGCCGCGTACTGACTTCCGCGTCGGCGATTACGATGTTCTCGTGGCAGGATATTATTGGCACGTTGGACCGTATCAATACGCCGGGTACAATGGGCGATGAAAATTGGACGTACCGCAGTGCGTACGCGCCGCAAGAAGCCGCCGCAGTTTACGGGCCACAACTGGAAATGTATAAAGAGTTGCTCAAAGAAACGGGCCGCGCAGTTTGATATTTTTAACAGCCCGAAACAATTTGTTTCGGGCTATATTTTTAGAAACGATATGGAACAAAAAGAATATACCGCAATTATTCCGGTAGCGGGAAAAGGCGTGCGCTTATTGCCTTATACGGCGCATTGTCCCAAAACGATGTTGGACGTAGCAGGCGAGCCGATTATCGCGCACATCTTGCGCCAAGTGGAAGCGTGCGGTATTAAAAAAGTGGTGTTTATCGTCGGCTATCAAAAAGAAAGTTTAATAGAATTTATCCGCACGCATTATAAACATTTGGACGTAACATTTGTGGAACAAGACGAACCGAAAGGACTCGGCCACGCGATTTATTTGGCCAAACAGGCCGTAAAAGGTCCGTGCTTGATTGTGCTGGGCGATACGATTATTGACGGCGAACTCAAACCGCTAATTGCGCAAGATAAAAATGCCGTTTGTGTTAAACACGTAGAAGACCCACGTCGTTTTGGCGTGGTGGAATTGCAAGAAGGCCGCATCGTTGGTTTTGAAGAAAAACCCGAACAGCCCAAAAGCAATTTAGCGCTCATTGGCGCGTATGCATTTTTGGACAGCGCAGAATTATTTTGCGCATTAGAAGAAGTAATCTCGTCGGGCAAAACCGTTAAAAATGAAATACAACTCACCGATGCGTTGGCTGTTTTGCTCACGCGCGGATTAGAAATTGTACCGGTGGAAATTAAGAACTGGTTTGATTGCGGTACAGTAGAAATTTTATTGGAAACAAACCGCATTTTGTTAGAGCGTTTGTCAGCTGCGGCGTCCGTTGCGTTGGGCAGTCAGATCATTGGTCCGTGTTATATTGCGCCGGGCGCGGTGGTGGAAAACTGCGTGTTGGGGCCCTATGTATCTGTTTCCGAAGGCGCGGTACTGAAAAATTGTACGCTGAAAGATGTAATCGTTTCGCGCGGCACACACGCGGAAAATAAAACTGCCGCACATACTATCCTAGATAAATATTCCCATTAATTGGTGGCGGGTGAGGTGCTGGGTAATACCGTTACGCTGGCTGTTGTGGTAGAAATCGCGGCTGGCAAAGCGGGGGTTTGCGCCGGCAGTTGCGGAAATAACTGGTCAGCGAGTTGTTCGGTACGCAGTTTGGCCGCGCTGTAATCGGCGGCGGCGCGCGTGAATTGCGCTGTGGTAGGAGTACCTTCTATATTTTTGGCGATTTCTGCTTCGTATACTGCTTTTTTTACCAGAAAATCTTGCAAGGCCAAATACAGCGAAATGCGGTTAAACAAAAAATCTTTTTCTTGGTCTACCACCATCGGACACGCGGCCAACCCTTGCGCCAACATGTCTAGTGCTTGTTGTGCGTTCTCAAGAGTCGTTTTATCTAATGCGGGGTTGGTATTGTCCAATTGCGGAATAGAAATTGCGGCCGATGCGCTGGCGGTATGTGCGGGAATATAAACACTGCCCGCAATCATGCCGGCTGTAAAGACAAGTGATAAAGTGAGTATGTAAAAGACGTAGCGCATATACACATTTTAGCAAAATCACAGGACCGGATGAAAAAATTTTTTCCGTCGGTAAAAAGAGCAGAAATTTCTGTCAGCGGCGCAAGTGCCTTAAAAATTGATATAATATCTACAGAGATTATAAGAAAGCATTGCAGTACTTTCCTTATAAAAAATAATTTAGTATAATATCTATGTTGAGGGTTTCGCAGTAAACCTGAAAGCCCTTCAGCTCTTTAATTCTCGTTTTTTGCGCTCGTAGCTCAGTGGTAGAGCATCCGCCTTTTAAGCGGGGGGCCGTGAGTTCAAGTCTCACCGGGCGCACTTTTTAATGCCCTCTTCGTCTATCGGTTAGGACGTCGGATTTTCAATCCGAAAAGAGGAGTTCGATTCTCCTAGAGGGCGTACGATTTAAATTACCCATTCTCAGACGAGAGTGGGTATTTTTTTATCCTTCCTCGTCGGTGTTTTTGAGCAAAATGAGCAAAATTACGCAAAACATCTATGAAACTAGTGGACCCTTTTTGGACACTATAACCCTAAAAAGTGCTAGTGCTAATATAATATCGAACCGCCCT
>JAGCKY010000163.1 GCA_017647245.1 Elusimicrobiaceae bacterium | reverse complement strand
GTCCTTATACATTATATCGTACCAAAAAAAAAAAACAAGTCAAGGGGTATTTTTACGACGAAAAAAACACCCAAAACAAATTGTTTTGGGTGTTTTCAAAAATTAGCAACCAATTAAATCACTTTATTTTCTTGTAGCATCTCTTTGACGTTTTTAAATACATCGTCTACCGTAATCAGACGCATGCATTTAAAATGCCCTTGCGGACATTTCTTTCCGCCATGCAACGCGCACGGGCGGCAATCCAAACCCTTCACTTCCAGCACGCGATGGCCGTGCCCGTACGGGAAAAAGCCCAGCTCGCGCGTCGTGGGGCCGAAAATAGCTAACGTCGGCACATTAAAAGCGGTGGCAATGTGCATCGGACCGGAGTCATTGGTGATAAACAATTTGAAATGGCCCATCAGCGCCATTAAATCGGCCAAGCTCGTTTTGCCGCACAAATTGGCCGCGTGGCCTTGGGAAAGTTGGCAAAGCTTTTCGCCCAAATCGGCATCGTGTTTTCCGCCGCCGATGATAACCGTCTGCAAGTGCAGTTCCGTTTCAATGCGGCTGACCAGTTCCACATAATTTTCAAATGGCCAGCATTTGGTCGCCCACGCCGAACCCGGGTGAATGCCGACGAGCGTCTTGCCTTCCAAATTAAAATCTTTCATCAGGCGCGCGACGTTTTCCTCGGCACTGGGGGCATAGCGCATATTGAGTTTTTCGGCTTTGAAATTCTCTTTGACAATGCCGTGCAGCAAAGACAAATTGCGCTCTGCGTCGTGAATCATCCAGTTAAACGGAATGGTCTTTGTGTAGAAAAAGCGCCCTTCGCTAGACGTAAAACCGATACGCACCGGCGCGCCGCTCAGCCACGCAATCAAGGCACTTCTAAAACTGCGGTGCGGCACTAACAAAATATCCACGCCGCTTTGTTTGATGGCTTTGGCGGTTTTGAACACACCTAAGATTTTTTCCAAACCGCGTTTGTCGTTTAAAATAATTTCGTCCACTTCTTTCATGGGGCGGAAAATATCTTCGGTTTGCGGACGAGTAATGACTACGATTTTGGCCTCCGGGAACAATTTAGCTGTTTTTTGGATAAGCGGTGTAGTCAGTACGCTGTCGCCGATAAAAGAGGTTTGGAAAATACCGATTTTATGAATTTTTTTACCGTCCAGCTCGGTATTTTTATACGCCCAATCTCCCAACTCCGGCCGTTTGTAGCGAATAGGCACGTCCCAACCGGATAACACATCTAAATACTTTTCCAAGGTATGTTTTTCAAGTACCGGGGAATTTTTGCGGAACGTCACAAACATACGCCGCGCAATCGGGTTTTTGTCGTAGCGCAGTTTATTGGGGATTTTGCTAAATAGGCCAATCACCATGGTCTTAAACGTAGAGTGCAAATCCAACAAATGCGTAAAGTTGCCCGCGCGCACTTGGCGGATATTGGCAAATAAACCCTTTTTGGCTACCATAATTTCGTCAATGTCCGGGTGGCCGGCCAGCACTTGTGCAAATTGCGGTTTGACCAGCAGGGTGATATGACTTTTGGGCCATTTGGCTTTTAAATTCTTATACACGGCTGACGAGAGCACAATATCCCCCAGCGAAGACAAACGAATGACTAAAATTTTAGGTTGTTTTTCGTTCATAATTTTCTATCAACTCCATAATTTTGTTTGTAGCGCCCTTGAAACCCAGCGCCGCCTGCCGCGCTTTAGCGGCCATATTTTCCAGTGTGGCCGGGTCTTTCATCAGACGACACACTGTATCTTGCAAATCGTTTTCATCTACCAATACCCCGCCGCCGCAAGCTAGTAAAGCATGGGCCGTATCGGGCGTATTATAAAAGCTTTTGCCAAACAAAACAACTTTATTCAAAATAGCCGGCTCCAATAAATTATGCGCGCCGCGCGGGGCAATACTCCCCCCCACAAAAGTCAGCGTAGCTACCGCATATAAAGATTGTAACATACCCATGGTGTCTACGCATAGCACGGTGCAATTGGTCGGGAAAGTTTTATCGCTCAAAAAAGCATACGCCAAAGGTTGTTTGCATAGCGTGGCGCGGATTTCGTCCTTGCGCTCTAAATGCCGCGGGGCAAAAATCACTTTAATCCCTTGTGCCGCCCACACGGGCAAGGCCTTTAAAATCAGTTCTTCCTCTAACGGATGTGTACTGCCACAAACCAGTATCGGGCTTGTTTCCCAACCCAGTTTCTTTATAAGCTGCTGTACTTCCTCTACGTGCGCGGGCGTATCATTTAATGTGTCGTATTTGATATTGCCGCATACGCTGATTTTCTCTGCCGGAACACCTAGCGAAATATAACGCTCTTTGGCAGACTCATCTTGCATAGCGGCCACCGCGACCCGTTCAAACAAACGGGCAAACAGCGGACGCACCAAACGATAAGAACGGGTGCTTTTTTCGGAAATGCGGGCAGTGATACGAAATACGGGGATATTGGCATTTTCGCAGGCGGCCAACATATTGGGCCAAATCTCGCGCTCTACTACAAGTAGGCGATACGGTTTAGCCAAACGGACAAAACGACGTGAAAACGGATAAAAATCCAACGGAGCGAGCAGAACTTGGGCAATATCGGGGTTTTTTTGCGCTTCGGCTTTCCCGGCGGCGGTGCTGGTAGTAAGCAGGATTTCTTTTTTATAGAATTTTTTAAGTTCTTTGAGCAGACCCGCGACGGATTTGACTTCACCGACGCTGGCGCAATGCACCCACAGCGCCCCTTGCTTGACAGCGCCCGGTTTTTCCCCTGCAAAGCGTTCCTTGAGTTCCTCTTTGAGCGTTTTAAGCACTTTGCGCCGCGGGGAAAAGAAAAATCCGAGTACCACCCCTAACGCCGCAAACGGAAACGCCAAATTGGTCAGCAATAATAAGAACTTGCCCATGTATTTATTTTAGCATTTTAGGCAGGGCAATTTCTTTACGGCATATCATAGATCCGCGCGGTCGTTGACGAACCTTCTCTGGACGGATAACTGCTGCTACCTCCATAAGTAGCACATATCCTATCCGACAATTTGCTGTATGCATAACATTGAGATTGATTGATCAAAGCTTTTGCCTGCTGTTGCGAAAAGAATGATTCTATCATTATATCCCTCTGCGGCGACCAACATCTAACCCGCGCGGTAGCATCATCAATTTTTACATTGCAAGATTGACTCACTGTAATTCCCAAATCGTCCAATGTTTCTGTATACTGCCCGTTAGCTAAATGATAAATTTCTTCTGCATCCTTAATCGCTCGAGCGCCTATAATTAACTCTGTTGCGCGACTTCTCCCCACCGCTACTTGATATTGCGGCAAGGCAATAGCCGCCAGAATGCCGATAATTAACACAACGACTAACAGCTCTATTAGCGTAAATGCTTTTTTCATTTCTTTTTCTCCTTTGTCATCCCTGGGGCGGCGTAACCGCAACCGGGGATCCATTTCAAAAGAGGAAACAACCCTCATAACGGCTGGATCCCGGGTCCACGCCCGGGATGACGGCTCTAAAAACAATCCCTACCCCCGTATTGTACCAAAAAAAAAAAACAAGTCAAGCCCCTTTTTTACGACGGAAAAACCTTTCCAAAAAGAAATCCATTATCAAATTTAATTGGAAAATTGTCAGCAATTACACTTCTCTTGCGAGTGTGTAAGCCATTACTTTTTTGGCTCCGGCGGCTTTGAGCGCCTCGGCACATCCTTCCAATGTCGCCCCGGTGGTGGCTACGTCGTCAATCAGCAATACCACTTTGCCTTTGAGCGCGGCCGGGTTTACACAGCTAAACGCGCCACTCATATTTTGCAGGCGGCCTTCGCGCCCGAACTCCGTTTGGCTGGGTGTATTGCGGTTGCGGATTAAGCTTTGCGTGTCTAGCGGCAGACCGCGCATTTGCGCCAATTGCTGCGCCAGCAGTTCAGACTGATTATACCCGCGCTGTTTATGTTTCTTTTTATATAAAGGAACGGGAATAAGCAACTCTGCCTCTTTTAAATCTACGTATTTATCCCACTCTTTGTTCATCCGTTGCGCTAAATAACCGGCTAAATGCGGTTGGTCGGCATATTTGAAAGCGTGCACGACTCCGCGCACCTGCGGTCCAAACACCACCGCCGAGCGGATAATTTTGCATTTAAAATGGTCTGCTTTACTGCCGCGGCATTGGTAACAATGCGCCCCTCCGTCGGGTAGCGGCTTGCCGCAACGTAAACAATATAGCGGCCCCACCGTTTTTACGGCTGTTTCACATGCCGGACAAAGCGGCTCTTTTGCTTGCCAATGCAAATCACGCTTGCAGCTGTAGCAGGTATTGGGCAATAAGACATACAGCAGCCCGTCCCACGCGCGGCGCAGCGAATTAGAACTGAATGGTAATGTTGGCCGCCAAGTTGTAGGCCACGTAATCTTCGGTTTCCACATAGTCATGATTGAGCCAAGTTATCCCGCCCCCCATATTTAAGTGCAAGTTCTGGGAAATCTCATAATCCAACGACGAAGTTACATCTATTTTTTGATAATTGTCTTTTACTTCCACCGGAGAACTGCGGTCTTTGTAAGACAGCACCGTATTCCAAATCACACGATTGGTGGCATTGTACATACGGTTAATAAACGGCAGTTTGACCCCGCGCGGTAAATTGAAGTCCAAGCGCACCGTCAAACTGGGGGTCCATTCTTCCGTACTTTGACTGACTTTACCGTTGACCACTTGCTTTTCATAACTGCCGTATACTATTTTGGGAGTAAAACGCCAATTACCTAAATAAAACGAGGTCTGCGCCGACATATCTTCCCCGGTCGTATCTTCTAAACTCTGCCCGGCGCGCAAGTCATCGGTCCAAGACGTTTTCTTGTCGTAAATCAGCACGGTATCAAACTTATTAAAGAACAGGAAACGTAAATCCCCGCCATACTTTTCTTGTAATCCTTCGGAACTGTCCCGCGTTTTATTTTCAATCGCGCTGTAGCGTAGTTTCAAGTTGGTGGAACTCAACCAATGCCCCGCGTAAAATGCTTTTTCCAAATCCGAAATAGAAAACACCATATCCGGTAAAGTCAAACTGGTAACTCTAGACTCGGTGCCTGTTTGATTATTGCGCTGGATACTTTGCGTAAAGTTATTGAGTAGCGAAATCGTTTTAAGCGGAGCCCACATACCATCCAAGTCATATTCCGCCAGCGGACTCCACCTTTGTGAAGAAGTAATCGTATCGCGCAGGACCAAGCTTTGACGGTTGGCATAACTACCCGTACCGCTAAGTGACGAACGAATCCACAATTTATCTTTGGAATTAAATCCTTCATCAATGTAAGACCAGGAATCTGCATCTTGCAGACGGTAACTAGACGAAATGACAAAATTCTTAAACAGCTTGCTTTTGGGTAATAACTCATTGCCGTTCAACGTCAGTGACACGCCCCCGTCGGCGCTACGGTTCAAACTTTTGAGCTCACCGATATCAAAGGTCTTTTCGTCCGGTTTGCCGGGATTAAATGTTTTTGCGGTTAAATTATTACTTTCTATGGTAGAGATATTATAACTTACCGACGGAGCTAACCACTTGGCAATACGCCATGTACTATTAAACCCAGTACTCTGATTGAGTCCTTTCGGATAGCGGTTATTAACGTCTTGTGCGGCTAAATGTTTCGTGCGTTCCTCTTTGCTTTGGGTCAAACTGTAATTGGGAATAATGTTGAAATTTTTGT
Organism: Elusimicrobiaceae bacterium; assembly: GCA_017647245.1. Lineage (GTDB taxonomy): Bacteria > Elusimicrobiota > Elusimicrobia > Elusimicrobiales > Elusimicrobiaceae > Avelusimicrobium. The sequence goes on along the minus strand of JAGCKY010000163.1, from coordinate 4,408 downwards.
GCGGCTCATACGTCACTTTGACGTTCATACGCTGGGTTTCTTCTTCCGTATTGTAGTAGTTACCCCCCGCCACTAAATGCTGTTCGCGCGCGTAGTCAATTTGTGTATTGGTATAGGAATATCCGGCATTGACATTTTTAATACTTCCACCCGTGCTGTGCGTGACGGTAACTCCGTAAGTTTGCGCATTATCTTTACGCCGCATCAAATCGTAATCCACTTGGTCCAATGTATATTGCAATCCCACCTGTGGCAACTTCTCTTTAATAAAATCGCCGCGCACATTGGCCCGCTGACGTTTCACCGAGCCCTTATCCAGCGAGCTGACCGTATTGTATGTGGAAGTATCGGTAATGGTCGGCGTTACCACGGTACTGCGGTTATAGGTTGCTTCCATAGGGAAATTTTTCACGCGCGTGACTTTTAAGAAGTATTCTTCTTCGGTAACTTCCTGATTTTTGGCAACCGTCAGCGGGGTTTCAAAATTGCTGTCCATGTACTTATATTTGGCCCCCGCGCTACCCCAATTATCCAGCTTTACTACGCCGTCCACTTTATAGGCCTTACCTTCTGTAATAACCGATTCGGCCAAGTGAATTACATTGAGCCATACCGATCCGCTGGCCGCCGCGCCTGTGTACGCCGCTGGATCTTCCGGGTCTGTAATGTTGCTATCGGTAGTCACTTCCACGCCGGCCATAATCATACTGATTTTCTTAAAGTTCATTTGACTGCCGTTACTGCGGTGATGCAAGACACGTACTGCGTAACTTGCATCGGACGCGTTTTCAAAGGTGTCGGGGATACCGTCTCCGTTTATATCTGTCATCTTAACGGAAATCAAACGCCACTCCCCGGTGCTGCTCCCATATCCCAGCGGTACAATAATCTTATCGTAATTATCGTCGCTACCTACTTTCATAAAAAATTCCCCGCTGTCTGTGGCTTTGCTGTGCAACAGGAAACGGAATTCTTTATGCTGCGTAAAGTCCATCGTACTGAAATTGCGGTTCGCAAACAGCGTATCTTTCTCTGCCGCGGTAGCATTATAAGTCAAATTCAACGCTTGATCACGCACATTGGCGGTTTTATTTTGCTCTTTGTAGCGCGCAACGGAGCCATACAAATAATTAAATACTTCCAACCCGTCGCCACTGTTGGGCGCAAAGATAGGTTGATAATCGGTATTATCTACATTATTGATGCCTGAAACGGCAAATTTAGCCGGGTCAATACCTTCCTGCGGATTCCAAGAAGTTCCCGCCAAGGCCACATTGGCAATTTTAACCGTACCTTTCAAACGTCCGGCGGTTTTCATTTCGGGAGTCAACTTTAACGTGATACGCAAATGGCGCACCGCGGTCCAATTGGGTTTACTGGCATCGGGGATATTTAGCGGTGTAGTAAATGTTTTCCATCCGTCGTATGATAAACTATTATTTGTCATTCCGGTAATGCTCGTTCCGCCGTAACCGAAATGACCGCCCACACTGGCATCTTCCAAGTCATATTTTCCGTTCTGGTTTAAGTCCTGGCTGTCAATACGGCCATTGGGTTGACTTTGCGGATTGTACGGGTTATGCACAAAGGGATTAAACCGTTGCAATGTACCGTCTGGGTTAGAGAACCACCAACCAACGTCTTCGTTCGGAGCCAAAGTACTCAAACAATTTACATCTTCTGTTTTAGGCGCGGCAGTCGGCGCCGGACTGCATAATGTATACATACCATAATCCGACGGCACCAAACCGCTGGGCACACTGGCCGGATTTTTAGAATCGGATTTTTCGCTGATATTACCGAAAGTTACATCAATTTGCGGCGCTTGCGTGCTACTGCCTTCGCCTAACATCGTTAACGTAAAAGAAGTTTTATCGGATAAATCCACCCCGCTGGTACTTAACGGATACACAAGTGAGATTTCGTCATGGTCTTGCAAGGGATTACCGTTTATATCTTGCTTGGTCATAATATCCGTAAAGTCATAATTGATGACCAATACTTGTTGTTTCTCATTGTAAGTACCCGTGGCATTTGGATTGATTTCCAACGAAGGTAATTCTTGCGTATCCCATTGTACGGAATCTAAAAACGCCCCATACCCTTCTCCTTTAGGGTTGGCGGCAATCGTCCAATCGTAAAACACCATACTACCGCCGGTTTGAATATTCGTTTCGTTCATGCTGTCTACCATGGCATAACCGAACGCATTTTCGTTTTTGCGGCTTTTGGCTACTTCCGCGCCGAAATCCACCGCCATATCTTGTGTAACTTTTACATCTTTGGCGTTTACGTCTGCTCCGTACACTAACAAATCTTTTCCGTAATTACCTACTTGCGGTACGCTGTCTGTAGTATCTCCCCCTTCTTTTAACAACGTAGTGCCCAAACGCACTTTGTCAAAAACTTTATAATCCAACCGCCCCCCCACAATGGAGTTATTGGAATTAGACCCGTCCGTCGTATCGTAAGTAATATCAATGACGGAATTTTCGGTAATCATATCTCCTTTGTAAAAAGTAATATAGCCCGATACGTAGTCAATGTAATAGTCGTTATTGCGCTGCAATTGACGACCGTTTAGTTTGACCGATTCGGATTCCACCACCATACCCGCTTCTACAAAATAGGTTTTCACCGTGGAAGTATATTCTATTTGAAACGTGCGGTTTTTAGAAGACACAGGCGTAGGATTATACAGCCCGGCGTCATCTTTAATACGGCTTTGCAACTCAAAGATACCCTTGTCAAAATCCATATCAATGGTGCTGGGATAGACTTGTGTCGGAGATAAAGAGCTACCCACTTCCTGTCCGTTAGCGTCCAGTAAACGTAAAATAAAATTCCCTTTACCGTTATCACGCGTAATCTGCTGAGCACCCACGCTGTAAAAAGTTTTCATTTCCATACGGCAACCCAACTGCCCCGAACCGGCATCTGCCGTCGGACAACTGGACCCGCCCAGTCCGCCATCGTTAGCTGTTTTAATCAAGTAGGGTTTCGTTTGATCACTGCTTAACCAAACCCCCGCATTATTTTGGTAATTGACGGCAATCGTGCTAGCCGCGGTTTGTGCTTTGATAAATTGAATAATGCCGCGGTTGTAATCCACCGTATAATCCACCCCGCGGGTTAAGAGTTTGAATTTGCCCGGATAGCTGATAGTGCTGTCCGCCCAGTCTTGCGCCGTAAGTGAAATAGGCACATAATCGCCTGCCGTAGTATTAGTATCCACATACACTTCTTCCGAACCTACCGCGATACTGCCCATTTGCGCTTGCCATGCCGGATTACTGCCTGCGGGGGTATTGGAGCCGAAAGTTAAATCATAATAGTGCCGCCGTATATAATCTTTGTCTTTGACAGAAACAATTTCAAACACGCTACTGCCGATAAATTGCTTTTGTTTACTGGAACCTTTCGTCTGACTGCCGATTACATGCAAATCCAAATTTTTATGTTGCAAATGCATTTTTGCGCCGAATAATTGCTTTTGATAGGAAATAAATTCCGTTTGCGGCAAGGACAAATTAATATCACCAAATTCGGCCAGCTGCACGATTTCACCGGGTTTACCGCGGTACGCTACCGAGAGGGTTTTTTCTTCTTCACGCTTATCATCATAGTCAATGTCCACAAAAATGCGGTCTAAAATTTTACCCTGCATTTTGAGTTTCATTTCCTGTTGGATTTCTAAATTGCGCACATTGCGGTCTTGTATGTCATTGTTGGCATCTTGGCTGTAGCGTTTGCCATTAAATCTAAAGCCCATCATGTAGCGTCCAGTCAAAGCAACATTTGTACCGTATAAAGGCAACGCCAGCGTAGGGTTTAATAAGGTCAAGTCCGGAATGGGCTCGGGCTCTTTGTCTAAAATATAATCGCCCTCCACCGCGGTAACGGCTTGGCGCCAGAAATCATTGGAGTATTTAAGCAGTTGCGCATCATCGGGGGCGTCTTCCAGTTGGAGTTCTTGTTCGGCTTTGGCTCTTTGTTCTTCTTCAAAGATGTCATACTGGTCGGTATCTACCAGCCGATACGCAAGCCCCTCGGCCTGTAAATACGGACCGAAAAGTAGTTGCCCTGCCAGCAAAAGACATAAAAGCCGCCGCGCGGTTTTCATAGTTAGCCGTAAACCCTCATGATTTCATTTTATAATATTTCTTTGCGCGCGTATATATTCGCACGCACGCGCAAACGAATTTGATTTTGATTTTTGCCCCGCCGCCGGCTTATATTTGTTAGAATAAAAAGAGTATGAAAATAGCACGTCCGTCCATTTTCACGCAATATATTGCCAAAACCCTGCTGACGTTTTTTGCAGGAGTACTGGGCGTGCTGACGTTTATTATTTTCATGAAACAATTCATCTCCATTATGAATATGGCCATGACTTATGGCACCAGCT
>JAGCKY010000162.1 GCA_017647245.1 Elusimicrobiaceae bacterium | reverse complement strand
GACTTGTTTTTTTTTTTTGGTAAAATATTTTTTGAGCCGGATTTGCCGGATAACGCTTTTTGCTTCTGGCCCCTTGCACATAGGGTGCAAGGTTTTAGATTTTTTTTAGGAGATTGTTATGAAAAAAAATACAAATAATACTGTCGCCCTGAAATGTCTTTGTTCAGGGCCTCAGTCGCTTACTAAAAAACAACAAGGTCCTGAGCAACAACATCTCAGGACGACAAGTTCTTTTGGATTTACCTTAATTGAACTATTAGTAGTAGTCCTTATCATCGGCATTTTAGCCGCTATCGCCCTGCCGCAATATCAAAAAGCTGTTACCAAAACAAGATACACCAATATGAAACCGCTCGTCCGTGCAATTTATGACGCACAACAAGTTTATCGTTTGGCAAATGGCTCTTATGCCACTACCTTTGAAGATTTAGCATTTGAAGGATCGGGAGCAACTTCCACTAACGGAAAGAGCCAATATTTTAAATGGGGTTCATGTATAATTGAAGTTTCTGGAATTACAAGCGATAATATTTATTGTAAAAATAATGTTCTGGGCTTGGCGTATGCGATGCGATTAAAAAGCGGGGTACAATTTTGTGTCGTCCTCAATCTAAGCACCAATGCTATTGGCAATCAAGTTTGCCAGACCGAAACCGGGAAAACCACAGCTGACCTAGCGAGTAATTGGTATCAATACCCCTAATCTTCTCCGCCCGCACACCCTTTATATAAGGTATAATGGAAATATATACTTTATAAAGGGGTTTTATGACTAACTTTGATACTTACCTGAAACAGCGTGCAAAATTGGTGGAGAAAAATTTGGCAAAATACATCGCCAAAATCCCCAATGCGCCCAAAATTTTAACCGATTCTATGGATTATTCGTTGCAGGCGGGCGGCAAACGCGTACGCCCGATTTTGGCCATGGCTACCGCCGAGGCGTTTGGCAAAAAAGCCGCTGATGTTATGCCCGCGGCCTGCGCGCTGGAAATGTTGCATACCTATTCTTTAATCCACGACGATTTGCCCTGCATGGACAATGACGATTTGCGCCGCGGCAAGCCCACCAATCACAAAGTGTTTGGCGACGATTTGGCTCTTTTGGCAGGAGATGCGCTTTTGACTTATGTGTTTGAAGTGTTTGCGCAAAACGGAAAAGTAAAATCTATCGGCCCAGCCAATACGCTCGCGGCCTTGCAGAATTTTGCACACCGTGCAGGCGCGTCCGGCATGGTGGGCGGCCAAACCGCCGACGTATATGCCGAGGGTATGGGCACACAAGAGGCCCACAGCCAACGCGCAGAAAAATTAAAAAAATCGTCCAAAAAATTGGCGGGCAAAAATATGCATTATTTCTTGTTGCCGCCGACAGTCAAAGAGACCACGCCCGAAAATGTGTTGCGCTACATTCACGCCAATAAAACCGGCGCGCTCATTCGCGCAAGCGTGGAAACGGGTGCGCTTTTGGCCGGAGCCAAAGGCGCGGACCTTAAACATATCCAGCAATATGCCGATTGTATTGGGCTTGTTTTCCAAATTGTAGACGATATTTTAGACGTAACGGCTACCGCCAAGCAACTGGGCAAATCCAATAGTGACCAAGAAAACGGTAAATTAACTTTTGTCAGTTTATTTGGGCTAGAAGGCAGCCGTAAACATGCGCAGCTGCTTATCGCCAAAGCACAAAAGGCGTTGGACGCGCTCAAAAACGTCAAGCGCAAAAATTTAGCCCCGCTCTATGCCATGGCGGAATTTTTTAAGACCCGTACCTATTGAGGAGCAAGTATGAAAGTTTTGCCCACCGTCAAAAATCCGGCCGATTTGCGCAACATTAAGCGCGAGCTCTTGCCGCAACTGTGCGAAGAAATCCGCCAGGAAATTATCCAAACCACCAGCAAAAACGGCGGGCATTTGGGGTCCAGTTTAGGCGCGGTGGAAATCATCACGGCGCTTCATTATGTGTTTAATACCCCCAAAGATAAAATCGTTTTTGACACGGGCCACCAATCCTACGCTCATAAGCTACTTACCGGGCGGCAAAGCAAATTTCGTACCATACGCCAAAAAGGCGGTTTGAGCGGTTTTCCCAAACGCAGTGAAAGCAAATACGATACCTTCGGCGTAGGGCACGCGAGCACCGCGCTGTCGGCCGCGCTCGGCATGGCCATTGCGCGCGACCAGAAAAAATCCGATTCCAAAGTAATTGCGCTGGTGGCCGACGGTGCACTTACGGGCGGTATGGCGTATGAAGCCATGCAAAATGCGGGGCTACTTGCCACCGATATGCTTGTGATTTTAAACGATAACCAAATGTTTATTTCACAGCGCGTGGGGCAACTGGGGCAACTGCTCACCAAATTGTTAACTAAAAAATATGTACAACTTGCCGAAGAAAAAGCCACCACCTTTTTAAAACGCTTTGACGACGTGGGCAATAATGCCGCCAAACTGGCCAAGCGGGCACGTGCAATTTTATTTCCGGGAACGATTTTTGAAGAAATGGGATTCCGCTATTTTGGTCCGGTCAACGGAAACGATATTGACGCGATGATTGATGTATTGGAAAGCGTCAAAGAAGTCAAAGGCCCGGTGCTCTTGCACGTCGTGACCAAAAAGGGCAAAGGCTATCCCCCCGCCGAAGAAAAGCCGACCAAATTTCACGGAATCGGTATTTTTGATGCCGACACCGGCGATACCATCGGCAAGAGCGACCGCATTACGTTTACCAAAGCT
>JAGCKY010000161.1 GCA_017647245.1 Elusimicrobiaceae bacterium | reverse complement strand
GCAAACAGAAATCACATAATTCGCTTTCGGTTGTAATGACCGGGCGGCCATGCTCATTGGCGCTGGTGCAAGCAAGGGGTCTGCGAAAAGCAGACAAGAAACGCAATAAACCGCAATGTTTCGGCACGCGCAAACCAAGCCCTGCAAAGCCCCGCGACAAGGGTTCTCCCGTCTTGTTAGGCGGCAGAATCATAGTAAGTGGCCCCGGCCAAAAAACTTGCGCTAGTTGCGAAGCGGACTCATTCCACAACACTAAAGAACGGGCCAACTGTGTTGAATCCACCAAGATTTGCAACGGCATATCTGCCGGCCGCTTCTTGATATTGTAAATCCGAGCGATGGCAGTTTCTTCAAAAGCATTTGCCGCTAGACCATATACGGTATCTGTGGCAATCGCTACCAGCGCACCGCTTTGCACCGCGTGGGCAACTTCGGACAACTGCGCTGTAGTCATTTCATTGATAGAATAGATTTCAGTTTTCATTTGTTTCTATATTTTCCGTTTCGGGCAGCCCAATTACAATTACAAATTCACCTTGTACTTTTTTGCGCGTCGCCAAATCCGCCGCTACTTCCGCCGTCGTGCCGCGCAACCATTCTTCGTATACTTTAGAAATTTCGCGCGCCGCTACCACCGGCGTATTTTCCCCCAATGTTTTGCCAATAAGCTCTAACAGCTTAATCACGCGGAAAGGTGATTCATATACAATCACCGGATGTTTCTGATTGTAGGCCGCCGCCAACAGTTTAGCGGCCTTACCCGGTTTGCGTGGCAAAAATCCCAAAAACGTAAACGCACCCCCCGTAAAGCCTGCACCCGCCAGCGCACACGCCGCCGCACTCGGTCCGGGCAAAGAGGTAATGGGCAATTTTTCCTTTGCGGCCTCTTTTACCAGTTTCCAACCGGGGTCAGAAATGCAAGGCGTACCACAGTCCGATACCAACGCGCAATTTTTCCCCTGTTTTAACAAATCTAAACAGCGCCGCACGGAACTATCATCATTTTCATTATAACGCACCGTCGGTTTGGAAATACCGAAATGCGTCAGCAAAATCTGCGTACGGCGGGTATCTTCGCATAATACAAAATCCGCCGCTTTGAGTGTTTCCAAAGCACGCAAGGTAATGTCCTGCAAATTCCCCAGCGGGGTGGGAACAATGGCTAACATAACTTTAGTATATAAAATTGTATGCTTTCGCTGTAAATTCTATCATAAAAAATGCTATTCTTATTATATAGCTTAAACTGAGGTGCTTTATGACAAACAAAGAAATTGCGCTTTTGGCTGCGCGCTATGCAGATGATAAAAAGGCCGAAGACATCAAGGTACTAGATTTACAGGGGCTTTCGTCCTTGTGCGAATATATTGTAATAGCGACGGTTACTTCCAAACCGCATTTGGAAGCCGTAGAAGACGAAATCAGCACTCAGTTAAAGAAAATCGGCGTATATAAAACCAATCGCGACGGCGCAGACAGTATGATTTGGCGCGTGTCGGATTACGGGGCCTTTCTCGTGCACATTATGACGCCGCAAGCACGCGAATTTTATGCGCTGGATAAAATTTTTAGTTTCGGTAAAGAATTAGACTATAAAAAACCTGCTAAAAAAGCGGTTACCAAAAAGAAAACAGTTAAGAAGACTGTCGTCAAAAAAACCACTAAAAAAGCAGCCCCCAAAAAAGCTGTTGCTAAAAAAACTGCTACTAAAAAAGCGGTCAAAAAGACCGCCAAAAAATCTGCTAAATAAGGAAATGTAAAGAAATGTTTGAACATCTCAAAAAAGATATTGAATTGAAACTCTCTAACTCCCCCGTTTTTGAAGGGGTGGCTTTGCCCCTGGTGGAATTTGCCCCCGCACCCGAACATACCGGAGCGGATTTATCTTTAAGCTGGGCGATGTCTGCCGCCAAAGTATTACATAAAAATCCGATGGAAATTGCCAAGACAACCGCAGTTCTTTTGCGCGAAGTAAACGGCATACAAGATGCACAAGCCGCCGCACCCGGATTTATCAATTTGAAATTAGAAGATGCCTTTTTAACCGCCGCGGCTTTGGACCGCCGCATCAAAAGAAATGACGCACCCTACGGAGCGGCCAAACATAAAATTTTAATTGAATTTGTCTCCGCCAACCCGACGGGTCCTTTGCATATTGCATCCGGGCGCGGCGCGGCACTCGGCGATAGTTTGGTGCGCATTTACCGCGCCTTGGGTTATTCCTGTGATAGTGAGTATTATGTAAATGATGCCGGCAATCAGGCGCAAATGCTTGCCGAGTCTTTAAAAGCCCGCATCAACGGCCAAGAGCCACCGGAAAACGGCTATCACGGTTCGTATCTGATTGATATGGCTAAAATTGCGCCGAAAGATTTGAAAGAAGAAGACTACGGCAAATGGGCCATGGAGTATTTAATCAAAACCCAGCAGGACGATATGAACGCATTTCGCGTACAATTTACACGTTGGTTTCGCGAGTCTGAACTCCATAAAGCAGGGGCCGTACAGGCGGCTTTGAAATCATTAGAAGATAATGGCTACGCTTATAAAAAAGACGATGCCGTTTGGTTTGGTACTACGCAAGATAAAGAAGCCAAAGATGATAAAGACCGCGTGCTTGTCCGCACCGACGGACGGCCAACCTATTTCATGGCAGACATTGCTTATCATAAAAATAAATATGACCGCGGTTATGACCAACTGATTGACATTTTGGGTGCCGACCATCACGGTTATGTACCGCGTATGAAAGCGGCCGTACACGCGCTGGGCAAAGAAGAAAAATCATTTGTACCCATTATCCACCAATTGGTGCATTTGTTGGACAACGGCGAGCAGGTCAAAATGTCCAAACGCGCGGGCAAATTCATCACGTTGCGTGAACTCGTAGATGATGTAGGGGCCGATGCATGCCGCTTTTTCTTCGCCAGCCGCACGCCCAACGCGCAGATGACTTTTGATGTACAGCTTGCCAAGAAACAATCTAACGAGAACCCGGTTTTCTATGTGCAATATGTACACGCACGTATTCATTCCATCTTTGCGGCAGCGGCAGAAAAAGGGTTTGAGCCCGGTGAAATACTCACCCCGCTTACTCCCCAAGAACGTGCCTTGCTTTTGAAGCTGGTGTGGTTTAAACCCGTATTGCAAAACTGCTTGCGTGATTTAAGCCCGCATCATTTACCGACGTATTTAATGGAACTGGCGGGATTATTTCACTCGTTCTACGACAGTTGCCGCGTATTAGATGAAAATAATTTGCCGCTTACGCGCTCACGCTTGCTCATTTGCCAGCGCGTGGCAGAACGTATCCGCAAGGGACTTGAATTTTTGGGTGTCAGCGCGCCCGAAAAAATGTAAGCTCTTGCCACATTTGACAATAAAAACAGAAAATCTCTTTGACGCACCGCGCAAAGGGATTTTCTATATCACATAAAGGGGTTTTATGAAAAAAATTATTTTACTGGTCGCATTATTTTTTCCGGTGGCATTGTTTGCCCAAATGAGTAGCGCAGACAGCGCCTATGATAAAGGTAATTTCGCAGAAGCTTTAACCGCTTATCAAAAAATTACCCAAACCGCCCACGGCGAAGATTTGTATAAAGCACAATTGCGCGTGATTGCCAGTCAATATATGCAAGGCGAGTATTTAAACGCCGCCAAATCCGCTTTTACCACCAAACTCCCCCCTACACCGATTTGGCAGGCACGCTTACTGCTCTATCGTATCCAAACAGCCGAGCGTGTAGCGCAAATGTATCGCCCGATTACCGCACATGCCGATGAAGAAACAGATGAATTTGAAAATTTAAGCACCGCTCAATGGAATGATAAAATTAATGAAAGTTTTGAAATTTTGTGGAAACTGCGCAGTGCGTTAATTTATGCGCCGCTGGACCAAGAAACCTTAATTTTAGACGTAAAAAATACCGATTTACAAGCCATTCCCACTTTATTTGACTTTGTGGTACTGAAATGGAAAGAGCGCTTGCAATACACAGCACCCGTCCAACCGTTACGCACAGCAGATGTATTATCCGCCACCGATAAAATTGCAGACGTTCCCTCTTACGACGTACAAAAACTGCTCGCCATTTTGGCCGAAGCGGCCAAACTGGGCGGCTCTAAACGGGCCGATGCACGCATCATTTGGCAGGTGGACCGCTTGGTAGTTCCTTTTGAACAAGAGCGCTTTTTCACCTTTGACGATAAGAAAAAACAACGCACACAAGTAATTACTGAATTACAAAATATCAGCGGTTATCCGATCACCGCCAAAACAAGCTTATTGGACAAAATCAGTAATGCCCTGTTACGCTCGTCCAAGACTGATTACGGCCGTTCTTATGCCGCGCTAAAAGCGGCTCATTTGCTCAACGACAGCGAAGAATTTTCCGCCGCCGTAGCTTTATGCGATTGGACCAATACTTATTTGTCTAAAAATTATTACAATGAGTCCTGCGCCAATTTAGCCGCCGATATACGTAAACCTTTTGTAAATGTATCCGCGGCAGATTTCACGCAAAATCCGGCAGACACTTCCGTGGCTTTTTCCGTCAGAAACGCACCGCACGTATATGCGCGCCTTTACCGTGTAACGCAAACGGATCTGCGCAATTGGAATCAGGCCGAAAAAGCAACTTCGTGGAATTATTTAACCTATCTGTCTTCCAAACAAATACCGGAACTGTTAAAACGTACTCCGTTGCAAACCCTTTCTAAAGACATTACGTATGCCAAAGCACACGCAATTGCGCAAGAAAAAATTATTTTGCCCGAACTGACCGAGCGCGGATTTTACGCGATTGTGTTGTCTTATGACGAAAGTTTTGATACAAAGGTTGCCCCCGTATCTGCCACCGTGCTAAATGCCACTGATTTGACTTTGTTTGTTACGGCTGCAATTGAGGATAATCCGCTTAATTACCACGCACCGGCCACCGCCAACCGCACCCCAAATGTATTTCGCATCTACAGCGTGAATTTGAAAACAGGCGAGCCCGAAGCAAATGCCGACATTACTTATTTTACAGACTGGAAAAGCAATCAGAAATCCGCTAAAACAAATACTGACGGCCTGCTTACTTTGCCGCAACAAATCAAATTAACCGAGTATAATTCCTATTCTATTTTACCCAAAGCTGCTAAAAATAATAGCACCGCATTGCTAACCAACCGTGCTTATTTTAGTTTTAATGCGCCTACTCCCGTTAAACTTTATACGGAAACAGACCGCGCCATTTATCGCCCGGGCCAGACGGTACAATTGGCCGTTTATGGCTTTCATGAAGCCGGACGCGGACTAAAAACTTTACCCGCAAATAGTCTAGTACAACTCGTCGTGCGCGACGCAAATTATGAAAAAGTTTTAGACAAAACTCTTTCCTTAAACGCATACGGCACCGCCCAAACGCAACTGACTTTGCCCGAAACAGGTTTATTGGGACATTACCAAGTGCAAGTTTCCTATAAAGAGAATAAACGCACCTTT
>JAGCKY010000160.1 GCA_017647245.1 Elusimicrobiaceae bacterium | reverse complement strand
CTTGTTTTTTTTTTTTGGTACAATTGGGGATACGTGGTTATTTTTTTAAAGTCGTCATTGCGGGCGTGGACCCGCAATCCAGCGTTGTTTATAAAGGGAAAAAGGCCTTAATAAACAGACTGGATCCCGGGTCCACGCCCGGGATGACAACAAGAAAGGAGAGTGTTTTATGAAGAAAGCATTTACGCTTATAGAGCTGTTAGTGGTTGTTTTAATTATCGGTATTTTGTCGGCGGTAGCTTTGCCGCAATATGAACTGGCAGTGGAAAAAGCCCGCGCCATGGAAGCGTTAACCGTACTGAAAAGTATCAAAAACGCGCAAGAAGTATATTACTTGGCTAACGGACATTATGCCACAGATATGACAGAGTTGGATGTTACAGTTCCCGAAAGCCCTTACTGGAATTATCACTGGCTTTCAGCCGGGACTGCACGAGCCGCACATAAAAGCAAAGGATATATATTGTTTTTCCGTGCAGATCATTATGCCGGATATGAAAACACCATTGCTTGTGGATATGATAGTTCTTATGCCGCCAATTCCAAGCAAGCCAAATACGCTACCAAAATTTGCAAAGCACTCGGGGGTGTGCCGGAGGGGGATAACGGTAATCGCTGGCGGATTTCTTTTTAATCTTGTTTTGGCCGCGTACAGCTCCCCATATTTAGTAAAATATAGTATATACTTATTTGGAGGGCGCCAGTATGGAACTATTTGACAACCCCAGAGAAGATAAAAATACCAAATCGGACCGCCCGGCTCCTAAGAGCTTGGTGAAATTCCGTCAGATTTACCAAGACGCGCTGGCCGGCGCGGGCGAAGAAAAGAACAAAGCCCAACGCGCCAAAGGCAAATTTACCGCGCGCGAACGCATTTCCTATTTATTGGACCAAGACAGCTTTTTTGAAATCAAAAGCTTAATGGAAAGTAACTGCCATGACTTTGGTGTGGCCGATAAACACATCAAGGGCGACGGCGTGATTACGGGTTTTGGCCGTATTAACGGCCGTCCGGTGGCTATCTTTGCGCAGGATTTCCCGCAGCTGGGCGGCTCGCTGGGCTATGCGCACGCGACGAAAATTGCCGACATTATGGACAAAGCCCTGCAGGCCAAAATTCCTGTGATTGGCTTGTTAGACAGCGGTGGCGCTCGTATCCAAGAAGGCGTGGAAAGCTTGAACGGATACGGGGAAATTTTTTGGCGCAACGTCAAAGCGTCCGGCAAAATCCCGCAGATTTCCGTTATTCTAGGACCCTGCGCGGGCGGCGCGGCTTATTCGCCCGCACTCACCGATTTTATCTTTATGGTGGAAGGTATCAGCCACATGTTTATCACGGGGCCGAGTGCTGTTAAAGCCGCTACGGGCGAAGAAATTGACATTGATACCTTGGGTGGTAGTGTGCCGCACAGCGAAAAGAGCGGCGTATGCCACTTTATTGCCAAATCTGAACAGGATTGTTTCCGTCAGGTGCGCGAACTGTTAAGCTTCCTGCCGCAAAATAATGAGGAGCGCCCGCTGTCCGAAACCACGACGGACGTGGCCGACCGTGCGGTGCCTGTATTAGAGCGCGTGTGTGCCATGGACCCCAAAAAGGCGTTTCGTATCCAGCACGTGATTTGGCGTTTGGCGGATAATTTCGGATTTTTTGAAATTCATCAAAACTTTGCCAAAAATGTGGTCATCGGTTTTATTCGCCTAGGTGGCGAGGTGGTTGGCGTGGTAGCCAACAACCCGGCGCACTTGGGCGGCGCATTGGATAGCGACGCCAGCGACAAAGCCGCGCGTTTTATCCGTTTCTTAAATGCGTTTAATATCCCCATTTTGACCTTGGTGGATACGGGCGGTTATTTGCCCGGCGTGTCGCAAGAGCACGGCGGTATTATCCGCCACGGTGCAAAGTTGTTGTATGCGTATGCCGAGGCAACCGTGCCGAAGGTAACGTTGGTACTACGCAAAGCGTACGGCGGCGCGTATATTGCCATGGGCTCTAAATTTTTGCGCGGGGATTTGAACTTTGCGTTCCCGAGCGCAGAAATTGCTGTGATGGGTCCGCGCGGCGCGGTGGAAATTTTGTACTCGCGTGATTTGAAAAAAGAAACGGACGAAGCTAAAAAAGAGGAAATGAAAATAAAACTTACCAAAGAGTATTCCGATAAATTTGCCTCGCCGTATCAGGCGGCGCGCAACGGCTCTATTGATGAAATTATTGAGCCGGCCGAAGCGCGCAGTAAAATCATCCGTGCTTTTGCGGTCTTGCGGACCAAGCGCGATCCGAAAAATCATCCGCGAAGGGGCAACATCCCGCTGTAAGGGATGCGTATTTCTGAAAAATAAAATTGGGTATGATAGGACTATGGAAAACGAAAATTCTTTAGACACCACCGGCGAATATTTTAAACAGTTAGGGCAAGTGGCTCACGAATTAGACCGGGCCGAGATTGCCAAGTTATGGGTTCAGGCCAAAAAAGGAAATGAAAAAGCCAAACATAAATTGTTGGAAATGAATTTGCGGCTTGTTATTCCGGCGGCTAAACGGTTTTTGCGTCCCGGAATGGAACTGATGGATTTGGTGGAAGAAGGCAATTTAGGTCTGCTGCAAGCTATCCAAAAATTTGAGCCGGCCAAAGGG
>JAGCKY010000159.1 GCA_017647245.1 Elusimicrobiaceae bacterium | reverse complement strand
TGCAAAAAAAATAAAAAGGAATTTGGTTCTAATGATTTACTGTTTATCAGCTCGGGTGTATCCGATGCGGACTTTGAAAAATTGACCGTGGTGATGAAAACCGGGCTCGTCTCTAATATCTGCATAGACGTAGCCAACGGTTATTCCCCCTACCTCATAGACTATGTCAAAAAAGTACGCAAAGCGTGGCCGGATTGCCTGATTTTGGCGGGCAACGTCGTCACCGGCGATATGTGCGAAGACTTGATTTTAAGCGGGGCCGATATTATTAAAGTAGGAATTGGGCCCGGCTCTGTCTGCACGACGCGCAAATTAACCGGTGTAGGCCGCCCGCAATTTTCCACCGTTATTGAGTGTGCCGATTTTGCACACGGGGTAGGCGGTATGGTGTGCGCCGACGGCGGTTGTACGTGCCCGGGCGATGTATGCAAAAGTTTTTGTGCCGGGGCCGACTTTGTCATGATAGGCGGACTATTGGCTGGGCACGAAGAAAGCGCAGGCGAATTATGCACCAAGTACTTCCAGACCAATGAAGTAGATTTGGTAGATGACAAAAGTTGTGCACTGCACATAGAAGAAAAACAATTCAAAAAATTCTATGGCATGAGCTCGGAATATGCCCAACAAATCCACTACGGTGGTATGAAAAAATACCGCGCCAGCGAAGGCAAAGTAGTAGAACTTCCCTTCCGCGGACCGATTGAACACACGTTACTGGCTATCTTGGGCGGGCTACGCAGCTGCATGACGTACATCGGCGCCAAACGCCTCAAAGATATGCCCAAATGCGCTACGTTCTACCGTGTCAACCGCCAGCTCAATAATGTGTTTGGCGAAGAATTATAAAAAGGAGAGAATATGATTAATAAAGGTGCAAAAGTAAAATTTGACTACACGCTGACTGTAGACGGCAAGGTGGCAGATACGTCCGCCGGACGCGGCCCGTTGGAATATACGCACGGATCCGGTCAAATCATCAAAGGACTGGAAGAAGAGTTGGAACAAATGAACGTGGGCGATAAAAAGACTGTTACAATCGCCGCCGAAAAAGCGTACGGCCCGGTACTACCCGAAGCTATTAAACGCGTGCCGAAAAATGCCATCAATAACGCAGACCAATTAAAAGTAGGTGATATGGTGGGCGCCAGTAACGGTGCACACACTTTCCGCGCCACTATCAAGGAAATTTCAGAAAAAGAAATCACGTTGGATTTCAATCATCCGCTAGCCGGAAAAGAATTAACCTTTGAAGTGGAAATCAAAGAAATTAATTAGTTATTTTTATACGGAAAAACCCCGGGCTAAACACCCGGGATTTTTTGACATAACTGCAAACTATTTTTCGCGCACCGCAATCAGACCATACCCTTCCACTTCCCCGCGGATATCCTTCATCACAAAGACATCCCAGTTGGTGGCGTGATATTTACCTTTTTCATTAATCAGTTCCAACTGTACTTGGAAGGCATTGCCCGAAGCGTTACGCGCTGCTTCTTCAAAGCGTTCGCGGCTTTGGTGCGGGTCTTTGATAAACTGGGTGAAAAATTCTTTTTCTTCCACGGGTTCTTCTTGCCCGGTACCCGCCACGAACATACCGTTGGCATAGCGGATATTATATTTCAGATCCAATACCACGGCAGGCATTTCCACATACTCCAAAGTGCCCATAAAACTTTGTGAATTTTCACTCAATGTTTTGCTGGCTTCGCGCAGTTCAATACGCAAACTCAAAATACGCGACATAATGCCAATCAGTTCTTCGGCCCCGTCTGCAAATTGGAAGCGCGGCTTGCGGCTGGCAAAACACAACACACCCATCACTTTGCCCCCCACATACAAAGGCGCCGCAATCAGCGAGCCGAAATCTTTTTCCTTGTGTATACATTTTGTACAGTTGGTGACAGAAAGTTTTGGAAACACCACCACATTATCATCACGCACGTCCAACAAACATTCTTCCAGCGGAAACGTCATATAACGCTCAATGTTAAATTCATTGGGGGTGGCATACACAACCGTCATTTCGTTCGGCTCATGAAAGCGCATAATGATACCCACATCTGCCTTAAAGGCGCTCTTACCGAAATCCAAAATCTCATTGACTTGTTCCGTCAGTGTGCCGGAATTTTTATTGCTAATGGCATACAGCTGACGGATTTGCTGGTCGTGTTGGCGTTTAGAACTGACATCTCTGACCCAAATGACCACTTCTTCCCCGCCGCCGCTAATCGGTGTACATACCGCTTCCAAAAACCGTTTTCTACCTTTTATTTCCCATTCTATATCAAAGTTTGTGCTGATATTGACGCTAAAGGCCTCTTTAATGGAAAATAATTCTTTTTCGGCTGCGTCCCACGGCCAGTATTGGTCCGGTGTTTTTCCGTAGAAAATTTCGTTGGCTTCTCCGTCATTTAAATACGGTAAATTAGAAGACACCTCTAATACTTTTCCTTCCCGGTTTGTTTTCAAATATAATCCGGGTAAAAAGCGGCGCATACTGCGTAGTTCCGATGCTTCTTTGGAATGGCGCGCCACATGCCGCAACGCCGCCGACAAATCCGTCATCAACACCAATACTGTATTTTCGCCGGGCAAATCCATAGACACCGCTGTGATAGCCATTTCAATGCCCTGTCCGCTTTTGGTAAACACGGGCACTTGCACACACGCGCGGCCTTGCTCACGCAAAACACCGGTCATTTTATTGAGTACTGCAGATGCAATTTGCTCGTTTTTGTTTTCCGGAGATAGGAATAATTTTTCAAAAGGAAGATTACCTATTTCTTCGTGCGTATAACCCAACAAATCAGTCATATACTGATTGGCTTGCGTAATGCGGCCGAATTTCTCACCTTCGAAATTCACAAACAAAATAGCACCGTCCGTCGCATCCAGCAACGCGCCTAATTGCGACGAACGCTTTTGCAAAATACGTATCATTTCGTTTTGTAAAGCCATATTGCGCCAGACCCACACATAGTTTCCGTCGGACATTCGGCTGGCTGTTACTTGGACCGGTTGGCTTTCCGGTTCGTTTGTTACTTTGATTTTATAGTCCCGGTTCTCTAAACAACCCGTTTCTTTGAGCGTTTTGATGTCTTCCGTTACCATCGGCACACTGTCCGTAGCAAATAACGAAAGCACTTCCTGCCCTGCCATTTCTTCTTGTGTGTGACCACATAGCTTGCAGAATGCATCATTGCAAGAAATAATGTTAAACTCCGGCGAACATAACACATACGGTTCTGTTTGCGGCAACGCCACCGGGGTTTGCGGTACTTCTGCGGTTAATTGTTCTGCCGCGGGCTGATTGAATTGTGTTACGTCAGTTGCGTTTTCTTTGGGTTGCAAAATTACCAAATAATCCGCCTCTACTTCTCCCGACTGGGTATCACGGTGAGAAAATGGCTCTAATGTCAAATGCAAATCTAAAATTCCTTCGCCTTGTATGCGGCCCGGAAATTTTTCTTGTGCTTTGGCAAAGTCAAACACATAGTCCATTTGTGCCGATTCCCCGCGGCGCATGCGCCGGCGCACCTCTAAACTTAATCCCGGGCGAATGTACACATTACGGTAGAAATTGCGATCTTGTTCGGCAAAATGGAATAAATCGCGCGCCGATTTATTCATCACATTGATATAGCCCTTGTGATTTAATACAAAGGCCGCCGTCGGGCTGGATTCAAAAATGTTTTTAAACATTTCCCGTTCGCCGCGCAATTCACGCAATTGCCGGCTGCTGGCGCTGATATCACGTAAGAACACAATTACAATGCGGCGCCCTAAATAGGTGGAAGCCATAGCCGCAATTTCTGTCTCCGCAGTCTTGCCATCTCCCGTATTTAAACGCAATTGCATCGGTTCGTCCGATCCTTCCAATCCATTGACGATAGATTCATATTTTTCAGAGGCAAATAATTGGTAGTCCTCTGCAATAAAATCCGATAATTTACGCCCGGCTAATTCTTCTTGCGCTTTGACCCCCAACAGTTTACACACCGCTTGGTTGGCATAGATGATTTTTTTGTCTTCTAAAATCAAAATACCTTCGCGCGCACTCTCTACCAACAAGGAATTTTTCTCGCTGGCTTCGCGAATTTGTTTCTCCATTTTGGTTTTAGCGGTAACATCTTCGGAAACGTTCAGTAAATACTGCGCTTGCCCTTCTGCGTCGTAAAGCGGTGTTTTGACGGTATGCATAATTTTCACTCCGTCGGTGGGCGTAGACACCAACTCTTGCGCGATATTTTGCTCTTTACCACTTTGCAACACTTTTTTGTCAGAGTCCAACATAAACTCCGCCTGCTCTTGACTGATGTCACTGCGATAATTAGTTTTACCGATTACATCTTGCGCCGACACACCGAATAAATCTTCACTGCGTTTGTTCCACACAATATATTCCCCATCCGCTTTGCGCACCGACAAAGCAACCGGCAGGTTGTCTACCACATTTTGCAGGAAATTTTTGACTTGGCTGATTTCTTTTTCTTGTTGTTTCTTCAAAGTGATATCTTCGGCAATAGATACCAGCATATAGGGTTTGTTATCCTTATCAAAAACCGGTACTTTGATTAAATGTACCATTGTTTTTTGACCGTCTTCTCCAATATATTCTTCTTCCGGAATATCCAAGATTTCGCCTTTTTCAAAAACTTCTCGGTCCCGTTTGTAATATGCGCTGCCCGGTTCGTTATGAATGTCGTCTTTTGGGAACATATCCCACGTTTTTTTATTGACAAAAGCCATAGAAGAATCTTCGCGGAAAGCATAAATAGCCAGCGGCACATTATCCAAAATTGCTTTTTGGAAGTTATGCGCTTCTTCCAGCTGGTGCTCTTGTTGCTTACGCTCGGTAATATCTTCCACCATGGTAATCACAAAGCCCGAATTGCCTTCTCTGCCGGGAACCGGCACCTTGACCATGTGCAAGATATGTTCTTTACCGTCCATCGTTTTGTAAGGTTCTTCTTCAATTACCAGCGGTTTTCCGCTGGCGAGCACAGCCGCCTCACGGCTCAAATACTCATGCACCTGTTCATCTGTTTCATGCGGTGAAAAACCTTTTTCATTTTGGGTATCTTCATCGTGGAAAATGTGTTCACTCATTTTGTTACTGAGCAACATTTCCCCCGCTTCCGTTCGGGCATACAATCCCACAGGGGCGTTTTCAATAATAGCGGATAAGAAATCATTTGCGGCGGCGATTTCCCTTTCTTGTTCGCGCCGTTTAGTAACGTCTTCTACAATCGTCAACACCAACGGCTCCGGCCCCGCTTGCATCAGCGGGATTTTAATCATGTGCAAGATTTTCTCTTGTCCTTGTTCATTTACAAATACTTCATTGGGAAAATCTTTTAATACGCCCTCCGCAATAATCTGACGTTCTCTCTCCACATACTTCTTACGATCTTCCCCGCTTTGGTCCGGATGCAGATTAGTAACATATTTTGGATTCATTAATCCCAATACGGATAAGCTCTGATTGTTAAAATAGGTCACTTCGTAATCGGCCGTACGTGTATAAATTCCCAAAGGCACATGGTCTAAAATAGCTTGTAGCAAATTACGTGTTTGCAATAATTCTTTTTCTCTTGCTTGACGGGAAGAAATGTTTTCAAATACCGTTAAAACGGAAGTTAGCGTTGAGCCCGACAGGATAGGTACTTTACTGACAGACAAGGTTAATTCTTTTCCGCTGTAATTTTTGCAGGTCATCTGTCGTTCCAAAACCACCTGCTCATGTTGCATTACTTCCTTGTCCAATATCTCTAGTGCACTGGATAATTCCGCCGGGATTAGCTCGCGCATTGGCCGGCCTACTGCTTGCTGCTCGGCCAGACCAAATAATTGCTCCATATTGCTATTCCATGCGCGACAAATGCCCTCGGGATCTTGCACGGCTACGGCTATCGGATAGTTTCTGACTATGGATTCAAAAAATTGTTTTTCGTCGCGCATCTGGTAATAATCCGGATTTTGCTCCAAGGACAATACAATGTACGACAGTTCCGGCACCCGGGCAGCCCCCATGCTTACCTGCAAACTGTCTTTATCACGCGTGACAATTTCACGGAAAATTTTGGCAGAGCTATCCTTTTGCAATAATTCTTCCACGTCGGTCATGCTCATACCGTATTGAGCAATAGAAGTGCCTTGCAATTCGCCGCTCTCAAATCCGCCCAAATGTTCCGCCGCCTTATTAGCAAAAACGATTTTACCCACCGGATCTATCACCCACAATGCAATGGGCAACATTTGCCAAGCTTCCGTCCACGGAGTTAACTCTTTAGGCGGTTGCGAATGTGAAAAGAAAGAAAATAATTTATTAGCCATAATAATATCCTCGTACGCGGGGGACGCGTACCCACAAACCCTGTTTTCTATATGCTAATAAATTCGCACACGGCTTGCAAGCATATTTCGTGTTAGCGGGCTTGTTTTTGACAAGTAATTTCTCCGCCCACAAAGAAAAGTTGATTTTTCTTATACACGCAGGAAATAAGAGCAGACATATCTTGACCTGATTGATTTTGTGCGATCGGTTGCGAACAGTCAATGCGTTTGCAATCATACGTTTCGCGGCACTGTTCAAAGGAGGAGGACGGAAAGTTGACCAAGTACCATGAAAATTCCAAATTGTAATTAAGTGCTTCTAAGAAAGAATTACAATCGGTCACGCCACTCGGACAAGCTGCTTGCGAAGCTGTATTTTGTGTGGTAATGTTTTCTTGCAACAGTGTATAACTTTCTTCGTTGACCGGGCGGCCTTCCACCATGTATACGTCAAAGCAAGTTGCACCTGCAACTTCGCTATGGGTACAGTTATATTGTTTGAGAATATCATGGCCCGGGCAAGTATCCTC
>JAGCKY010000158.1 GCA_017647245.1 Elusimicrobiaceae bacterium | reverse complement strand
GTTTGAAAGAATATGACCCGGCGTTTTTGACGTGGATGAGCCGGACCAAAACACAATTGGAAGCTTTGGAAAAAGCAAATTCCTGGAGAGAATTAAGTGCGGCGGCAAAGGCCTTTTTAGAAGAAAATACGAGCACGGATTTAACGGCTGATGAGCAAAATGTGTGGCAACAGGTATTAGCTGTTTTGCAAGGATTTGAGCGTTATAATGCAATATCGCCACGGGCCGGTGTGCGGGAATTTTTAGACGAACTATTAGCGGCTTTGCAGAATATACAATTGCATCAGGTGACACAATTGGCCGGTGGAATTACGGCCGCAGATGTGCTCAATTTGCGCGGATTGAATTTTAAAGTGGTGTTTTTACTGGGGGTAAATGAAAAATCTTTCCCGCAACTCATCCGCGAGGACCCGGTGCTTAAAGATTATTACCGCCGTACTCTACGCGACCAATTGGGCTTTTGGATCAATCAGAAAATGGAGCGCTTTGATGAGGAACGGCTTTTGTTTCTCTGCACCGTAGAAGCGGCGGCCGAGCAATTGTATTGTTCTTTTTTGCGCAGTGACGAAGAAGGCAAACCCTTGATTATTTCTTCTTATTTGGTGGAATTGGCGCGCGCGGCCGGTGTGGATTTGACCAAAGATACTTTGCAAACGGTTAAAATGCGGTTGGCTGATGCGTTGCGCGAAATTGATTTTAATTATTTAACCCCTAAAGAAGTCTCTATGTTGCTTGCGGCAGAAAATGCGCAAGATAAGAATTACCAAAAGGCCGGATTGTTAGACGCACATAATGAGCTTTCTTTACAGGCCGCGCGGGAAATTGCTTCCGGTGGCGCGCTCAACGGACATGACGGTGTAATAGAAAGCGGCGCGGAAATTTTCAACACACAAAACAGCAAAGGTTTTTCGCCCTCTGCCTTGCAGGATTTGGGGCATTGCCCGATGAAGTATTTTCTTTCCAAAGGACTCGGACTCAAGGAAAAAGACGAAGTATTGAGCCGTAGTGAACTAACCCCTAATTTGCGCGGGGAAGCGTATCACAAAGTGCTGATGGATTATTATGAGCACCTACATAAAGAAGGACTTATCGGACAACTGTTTGACGCGGCGTTGCAAGAGCGGCTGGATAGCGCTTTGGCGGCACATTATACGCCGAAAAATTATAAAGACTTCGGTATTTACCCGGTGGTATGGAATTTGATTTTAACAGATATTCATGATAAGTTATCGGTATTTGTGCATAAAGATGCCGCGCAACTGGCAAGCTATGAGCCGAGTTTATTTGAGACGGCTTTTGAGGGATATTATGCGCCGTCTGATGAGATAAAATTAAAACTACACGGTATTATGGACCGCATCGATATTGATGCGCAACATAAAACGTTTCGCGTAGTGGATTATAAATCGGGCCGGCACGGCGGAACGGATTTAGCGGCCTATATGTTTAAAGAGGTTATTTTGCAACCGTTTATTTATTTGGTGCTTGCACAACAAATGCCGCAACTGCAAAGGCTCAATGCGGACGGTGCGGTGTTGCTTAACATTAACAGAGGATACGGACGGCAGGAATTATCTGCGGCGGCTTTTGAAAATATCAAAACACGGGCGGCGGATTTCTTTGCTTTGCTGACGCAAATTATCCGGCAGGGACGCTTTTTTATCCGTGTGAGCGAGCATTGTAAATACTGTCCGTACGCGGCCATTTGCCGGCGCGATTGTTTTCACTCACTGCTGCGCGCACGGCGCGAAGAACTGGCTGAAAAATTAGAAAGGAGCGAGCAATGATTGCCACCGAAGACCGCGCGCGGGTACGCACTCATTTGGAAATTAACTTCGTGGTAGAAGCCGGAGCCGGCACAGGTAAAACTACGCTACTGATTGAACGGCTTTGCTTTGCACTGCTCGCGCAAAACATTACCGCGCCGCGTTTAGTTGCACTCACGTTTACCGAAAAAGCCGCCGCAGAAATTACGACGCGCCTGATTTTTCAGTTACAAGCTGTTTTGCAAACGGTGCGCGGGCAGAAAAAAGAATTGGAAAAATACGTGACGACTCATCGGTTAGATAAGACGGAATTAAAAGAAATTCTACTCAAATTATTACCCAAACCACAGAACGAGCGGCAAAAACGGACCAATGAAATCGTTACCACATTAGAACAGTATTTTGAAATTAGTATTGCCGATATTTTAGCACGCGGCGAGTTGGCCCTTTCACAATTGGACCGTAGCCAAATCGGCACCATTCACAGTTTTTGCGCTGATATCTTGCGCGCGTTCCCGCTGGAAGCGGGGTTGACTCCCAACGCCGAAATAGACAAAGGAACGCGGGCCGAGCGAATTTTTGATACGGAATGGAACCGTTTTTTAGATGTGGAGCTGGGGGAAAATGCACCGCGGGCGGAACTATGGAAAGAAGTGTTATCTAAAATTTCCTTAAATGATTTGTATCAATGTGCACAGGAAATGTGTAGCGGCAAGATTAATCGGTATAATTTTTTCGCGCAAAAAGACGGACTCATCAAAGTATGTACCACGCGCGCGGCGGAAGCGTTGGAATTATCCCAACTTACCGAAAAAGGACAAAAGAAACCGCGGGTGATTGAACAAGCTTTGCAACAGGCGTCGCGGCGTTTTACACAGGCGGCGCAGTGGCTAAAGACAGGCGTGTTGCCGTCGGAAACGGAAGAAACCATTTTGATTAAATCTATTCCGAGCGATTGGGATAGTGCCTCTGCAGAGCGGGCCAAGGCCTTGTGTAATTTTGCCGCACAGGCCGACCCATTTGTGCAGGCATGGATATTAAAAGTATATGAGCTGTTGCACGATTTTAATGAGTGCGTGCGTGCGCAATACGCACAGGAAGGCATTTTAAGTTTTGATGATTTGATTATTAAAACGCGTGATTTACTGCAAAATAATCTGCTTGTGCGGCGGTTAGTACAAGAAAAATACGACGTATTGTATATTGATGAATTTCAAGATACGGACCCGGCGCAAGGCGAAATTTTACTGTATTTGGCTGAACAAAAGGGAAATGGCGCCACGCATTGGCGCGACGTGAAATTACAACCGGGCAAATTGTTCGTGGTGGGCGATCCTAAGCAATCTATTTATCATTTCCGCGGGGCCGATATCACGGCGTATGAGTTGTTTACGGATTTGATTTTACGGCAAGGCGGAGAAAAAGCTTATTTGCGTCAAAATTTCCGCAGTGAGCCGGGCATCATTGCGCTAGCCAATGAAGTGGGCGAAAAAATTATGCAGGAAAAACC
>JAGCKY010000157.1 GCA_017647245.1 Elusimicrobiaceae bacterium | reverse complement strand
CCCGTCGGCACAAAGACGGTGGTGTGGATACTTTGGTACATGTTGGCTTTGGGGGTGGCGATGTAATCGGTAAACGTACCCGCGAGCGGTTTAAATTTAGAGTGCACGATGCCCAGCGCTTTATAACAATCCGCCACGTTTTGCGTAATGATACGCACGCCCAATGAATCTTGGATTTCCGCAAACGTCAAATGCTGTTTTTGCATTTTGCGGTAAATGGAATAATAGTTTTTGGCGCGTGATAAAAGGCGGTACTGCAGTCCTTCTTCTTTTAAAGCAGGTTCCAAAGCATTTTTAAATTCGGTTAAAGCGGCCGCGCGGTCCGCGGTGCGTTTTTCTACTTGAGCAACTAAATCTCGGTACACTTCCGGGTGCAGGTAGCGGAAAGACAAATCTTCCAACTCAGTTTTAATGGTAAACATTCCCAAACGCTGTGCCAGCGGGGCATATAAAGTAATGGTTTCATACGCTTTAAATTTTTGTTTTTCCGGGGGCATTACATCCATGGTGCGCATATTGTGTGTGCGGTCGGCCAGTTTGACTAAAATAACGCGTACATCTTGCGCTACGGCAATTAACATTTTGCGCCAGTTTTCCACGGTTTCTTCATCGGTAGAAGAAAATTTCAAATCGCTGATTTTGGTAACGCCTTGCACTAAATGCGCCACGTCTTTATTAAATTCTTTTTGAAGTTCTTCAGTAGTGACGCCGGTATCTTCCACCGTGTCATGCAGCAGCCCCGCGCAAATGGTTTCTTCGTCCATTTTAAAATCTAATAAGATTTGTGCCACCGCGGTGCAGTGATTGAAATATGGTTCACCTGTTTCGCGTTTTTGGTCTTTGTGTGCGTTTTGAGCAAAAAGGTAGGCCTTTTCCAACATGGAAGTATCGGCGTTGGGATTGTATGATTTAAACTGTGCTACCAATTCGCTCAAAGCTAAAGCCATAATTATTTTTTCACCATATCCGCTAAAATATCTTTGGCCGCGCGCGCCGCTACTCCTCTTTTACCCAAAGAGGCACGCAGTTTGAGTAGTTCATCGCGTTGGGCGGTTAGATTAGCCGGGTTTTGAAACATCGCCATCGTTTCGGCGGCTAATGCTTTGGGGTTGGCGTCGGCTTGGATTAATTCTTTTACCAACGGTTTATCTGCCAGTAAATTGACCAGTGAAATGTATTTTACTTTAATGACTGCTTTGGCAATATGATAGGTAGCCCACGATAATTTATAAGCCACCACCATCGGTACACCCAGCAAAGCATTTTCCAACGTGGCTGTGCCGGAGCACGCCAACAAATAGTCCATTTGACTGCGCATTTTATAATCGGTATCTTTAATGATATGGAAATTCGGATGCGGTTTTTCACCGATGAACGATAAAATATATTGTTCGTCGGCATCAGGCAAAGCAAACAAATACGCTTGCGTGTTGGGAAATTCTTTCAATACTTGTTTAAACGCCTGATAGAACACCGGAGTCAAACGGGAAATTTCCCCGTGGCGGCTACCCGGCAAAATGCCGAGTTTCCAATTGTAATACTTGGCATCTTCTTGTGCGGGGAAAACTTTTTCTTGCGGTTTGGGCATAATATCTAATAAAGGATTGCCCAAAAATATCGCATTACCGCCGAACTTTTTGTGGAAATCGGGCTCAAACGGATAAATGGTATACATCTTTTTAGTGAGCTTGGCCAATTGTTTGGCGCGGTATTGGCGGCTGGCCCACACTTGCGGTGCTACATAATAATACGCCGGGATACCGCGGTGCGCGGCCATATTTAAGACTTGATGATTAAATCCGTAAAAATCTACCACAATTACCGCGGCGGGATTTTGGGTTTCCATATACTCGCGGATTTGTTTCATTAAATTCATCCAAAGCGGCATTTTTTTAAGTGGCTCTATAAAGCCGTTTGCACCTTGAGATGCCAAATCAAACAGAAAAGTATCGGCTTGCTTTTGCATGAGTTTCCCGCCGACAGCGGTTAGACAGACTTCTGGGTCGGCTTTTTTGAGCTCGCGCATTAAAGAGGACGCGTGCAAATCGCCCGATACATCGCCGGCTACAATTAATATGTTTTTAGCTAAAGGAGTAATGGTGGGCATATTATTTATCCTGTTTAAATTGACCAATAGTTTCGTCAAACATGATTTGTGCGGCTTTGGCGGCATCGTGCACTACCTGAAACGGTTTGGGTGTGTGTACGTGGCCGGTTTTGGGAATATCAAAACGACTGATTGTTTCGGTAATTTTGAGTGCCAACTCTAATGCTTTACTGCCTTTTTCACCACTGGGCGCAGGGGTTTTGTGGGTTTTGATACAGTCAATGAAATGTAAGATTTCAGACGTAATCGGCAACTGTTTTTGCACGGGAGGATACACCACAGTTAAATCCTGCATGGATTTAATTTCCGGTTTTTCTTTGCGGTAAATTTTCACGCGTGCATTCATAAAGTCCACGGAAATATACGCGTCTTGCTGGAACAAATGCATGAAGCGCGCGCGCTCAAAACTGGCGCGGCTGGCCGTTAAATCGGCCAAAGCACCGTTGGCAAAGCGGATACGCACATTGGCAATATCTTCGTGTTTGGAAAATACGCTCATTCCCATGGCATCTACGCTGACCACTTCGCTATCTACCAGCGTGAGCAATAAATCCAAATCGTGAATCATCAAATCCAGCACCACCCCGATATGTGCCATACGTCCGTCGTAAGGCCCCAAGCGGTTCATGGTAATAAATTTAGGATTTTCAATATATTTGACCGCTTCCACAACGGCGGGATTAAAGCGTTCTACATGGCCCACTTGCAATACGCGGTCATGCTGTTTGGCGGCCGTAATTAAATCGCGTGCTTCGTCTAAGGTAACGGCAATCGGTTTTTCCACCAAAGTATGTACTCCGTGTTGCAGACAGTACATACCGATTTTATGATGCAAAGGAGTCGGCGCTGCGACGATAATCGCGTCCACTTGTGGTACGAGTTCTTCCATTTTGGAATAAGGAGTAGCGTTATGCGCCCAAGCCAGTTTTTGCGCGCGCATAAAATCCGGATCGCATACGCCTACCAATGTAACGCCCGGCATATTTGCTAAAGTACGAGTATGAAAAGTGCCAATTTTTCCGGCACCAATGACGCCAAATCTCAGGGAGTTTTTATCTGCCATAATTACCTCACTATATTTACTTTATTATATCATAGTAATGGGGGGCAGAACAGATAAGCAAACGTTTTTTAAGGTATAATATCTATATGGAACAAACACTGATTTTAATTAAACCCGATGCTATACAAAAACGGTTGACGGGCATTATACTGGCCCGTTTGGAAACGTTGGGATTGGATATCGTGGCGGCCAAAGCTACCGTCACCAATCGTGCTTTATGGGAAGAACATTATGCCAATTTAAAAGGCACGCCGTTTGTGCAGAGCGTGATTGATTTTATGATGGGTAATTTTAAT
>JAGCKY010000156.1 GCA_017647245.1 Elusimicrobiaceae bacterium | reverse complement strand
TTTGTGTGGTTAAATCAACTTATTTCTCACGCAACGTGAGTACTTCGTCAATGATGCCGTACGCTTTTGCTTCTTCGGCAGACAAGTAATAGTTGCGTTCGCTGTCCTGGCGGATTTTTTCTTTGGGTTGGCCCGTGTGTTTGGCCAAGATGTCCAGCAGGTGTTCCTTATTGTCACGCAATTCGCGCGTTTCAATTTCAATATCCGTCACTTGGCCGGAAATTCCCCCGCCCCAAATGAGCGGCTGGTGAATCATAATGCGCGCATGCGGCAACGCATAGCGGCGGCCTTTAGAGCCGGCAGCCAACAGCACTGCGCCAAAGCTCATCGCTTGGCCCATACAAATGGTGGTAATCGGCGCTTTAATAAATTGCATGGTATCGTAAATGGCCAAGCCCGCCGTCACCATACCGCCCGGGGAATTAATGTAAAGATTAATTTCGCGCTGGGAATCTTCCGCGTCCAAATATAACAGCTGCGCAATAATCATATTGGCACTGGCGGTATCCACTTCCCCTTCCCGTCCGCCGACAAAGATAATGCGGTCTTTGAGCAAGCGGGAAAAAATATCGTATCCAACATTTTTTTCAATAATCGTAGGTACTATCATATTTTCTCCAAAGTAGTATTTCTTTCATTATACGAAAAAATACTTTTCTTGCGTGCATTTTTAGCGGTTTCTTGTTCTCTTAAGTAAAAACCCGGCTGCGGCGGATTTTGTTTACGCTCTTTTATAAAGGCCGCATATTGCACGTGCGCATCTTGCCGAGCCCACCTGATATCCGCTTTTAAAAAACGCCTGTTTTGTGATGAAAAGAATTGATTGTACAGCCGTATTAATTGTACCAGCAATCGGCCCGCCTGCGCGCAACAGTATAAGCGGCCTTCTTTGGCCCACACCTTTTGATGCGCACGCGCCGCCGCTGAAAAGATTAAATTTTCCAGCCAAATTTTGCGCCGGATTATTTCAAATTGCGCCATTCTTGGTAGGTTTCATATAGGCCGATCAGCAAAAAAGCAGTCACCCAAATGCGTAAGATATGTGTAATCATAAGCTGAAAACTAACTGAGTTAGTAAAGTATTTCAAAAAATATAATTTTAATTTCTCTCTATAGAAAAGCTTTTCTGAAAATATATTTTTGTAACTTTACTAACTCAAGTTACTTTTTATTTGCTAAAATAAGACCGTATAGATCAGGTTGATATATACGGTCGGAGCGGCAGAGAGTAACACATCACAGAGCTATGATGTTGAACCGGGGGTCGGTTCCTCTCCACAGGGTTTTAGTATCCTATCCGCTCGTAGGAAAAGCAACACAGCAGTGACACGCAAGATGCTTGCGCAAATGTTAGTATAGTAAGTTTTGTAAGCATTTGTCAAGTTTTTTCTTGTTTTTCCTGTATCCTCGGGATAGTGAAAGGAGAAAGCACATGAATAAATTTGAAAAACAGTTGGAAAAATGGAATAACGGCGTTTTACGCGGCGCACAAGCCAAGTTAGCAAAAGCGCTTAAAGTATCCACCGCCACCACCGCTTTATGGGCCACCGGCAAACGCCGCCCGTCCAAAGGATACGTGGCACAAATGGCGCGCTTATTTAACTTGGATATTTACCAAGTGGTAAAATTATTCCAAGGTCCTTCGCCTGTCACCTATCCCGCGCCGGCTTTGAGCTTGCAAGCTTTACATGAACAAGCCGGTCATAGTGCTTATTGTGCCGAGGCTTCTTCCGAAGAAGAATTTTGCGCACAAAGCAACACCGTGACCTTGCCCTTTTTTGCCCATTTTCCAAGCGACTATCCGCGCTTTGACGAAGAAAACATTTTGGAATGGTGGAATATCCCCCGCCGATACGCACAAGGTGCCAGATATTTGGTACGCAGTAGCGTGCTGGGGCTCAAGGACGCGCAAGGCGAAGCGGATTTGTGCTTTATTAAACCCACGTCTACCGCCGCGCACGGACAAGGCGTTATTTTTACGGACGGCAAACAATTTTTTGTTTACCGCGCCGTGATGCATGGCGACACACCGGCTTATCAAAATCTATCCGGCACTCGTGTCAAAATAAATCCCGCTTGGAAAATAAAAGGGGTAATTATCAGTCGGATAAAACCTTTTTAAAATTACCCCTTGACATTTTGCAAAATCCGCTTATACTATCTACATACCCGGAGATGGTTTTGGGGTATGCAGGGCAGAAAATGTGCGTAGGCGTCAGTTTTGCCGAGAGATGCAGAGCGGCGGTTGCGTATAAACTGGTCGGGTCGTGCCGGCGGGCACCATGCAGAGTGGCGAAGCGTAAGTACACGGCTTAGAAGCAGAAAAAGATGTTTGTTACGCGGGTAGTATGCAAAAATGTAGCTTCACCCGTTTCGGTCCGCTCGCAGAGGGCGGGGTGCTGAAAACTTGAAGTTACCGCGTGCTTAACGGGTAGGAACATTTCACTGTCTTGTGACCGTAAAACTGCTTTGGGTTAAGGAAAAAAAATGAAAGAGTCGACCTAGGGTCCTCCGTATGCGAATGCGGAGGACTCCTTTTTATTCTCTTTCGTGCAAATCCATAAAAAAATTGCGCATTAAAGTATATTTTTGTATAATATGTCAAGGGTTTTTATGAATATAGCCGCTCCGTTACAACAAAATTTACAAGCCGTACAGGCCGCTATTAGGCAAGCGTGTAACCGCAGTGCAAGAAGTCATAAAGACGTTACCCTCATGGCCGTTACGAAGTATGCCGCAGATGCAGATGTGCTCGCGTTACTAGATACCGGTAAAATAAGCCATATTGGGGAATCCCGCGTTCAGCAGGCGCAGGCCCGTTGGACACGGCCTGAATTTGCAAAATACCCGGTTATCAAGCATTTTATCGGGCATTTGCAGAAAAATAAAGCGGCGCAAGCAGCCGCGTTATTTGATTTTATTGATTCTATTGACAATTTACAGACCGCACAAGCGCTTAATTTACACGCGGCCAAGCTGGGCAAAACCCTGCGCGTATTGGTGCAAATCAAGCTAACCGACCGGGAAAGTCAATCGGGCGTATCTTTAGCGCAAGCTCCGGTATTGGTAGCACAGCTTAAAGCGCTTAAACAGTTGCATGTGTGCGGCTATATGGGCATTGCCCCGCAAACCGACGATACCGCCCGTTTGCGTGCTTTATTTAAAGAAGTTAAAGCGGCTTTTGACCGGGATTTCCCGGCTGGCCGTGAGCGGTATTTATCACTCGGAATGAGTAACGATTTTGAAGTGGCGGTGGAAGAAGGATCCACCTTGCCACGGGTAGGCAGCAGATTGTTTGCCCCCCATTTGGAGGAGTTATGATTATAAAGGTCAGAGTCATTGCCAGTCCCACCGGACCCAATGAAATTATCAGCCGTATCGGCAGTGTTCTTCGCATGAAGATTAAAAATAAAAAGGTGGATGACGACGCCGCCAACCGCATGATGAAAACATTTTTGTCCGACTTCTTTGCTGTAAAAGAAAATCAAATCATCATCATCAAAGGTGAAAAAGGAAAAGAAAAAACAGTAGAGGTACGTGCTCGCAGTGAGGAAGAACTCCGCCAAGTAATGGATTCTATTCCCTAATTTTTATCCTCCTCTTCTCTCCCCCGCCCTTTCTCCGGGCGGGGTTTTTTGTCCCCCCCTTTTATATGCCCTCTCTTTTGCGTAAAAATAGGGCTTGACTTGTTTTTTTTTTTTTTGGTATACTCTTTTTGGAGCCGGATTTGCAAGGTGAAGATTTATGCTTCTGGCCCCTTGCGATTTTATCGCAAGGTATTAAAAAAATTATAAGGAGAATGGTATGAATAAAAAAGCGTTTACGCTCATTGAACTATTAGTAGTTGTTTTGATTATCGGCATACTAGCCGCAATTGCTCTGCCGCAATATGAAAAAGCAGTAGATAAAGCCCGCATGATGACCGTTATCAATATGGTCAAGGCCATTAAAGATGCACAAGAAGTATATTACCTTGCTAATGGACAATATGCCACAGATTTTAGTGATTTAGACGTTTCCTTTCCTGAAGGAAATTTAATAAAATCCGACGCGGTTACGCGCAAATACGACAATGGCCCTAAATATTTTATGTGGGTAGAAGACGACAAAACACAATCTATTTATGGTTACCCCGCAGGATTTGACTATAAAGTAGGAATAGAATGGTACTTGGATCATCACACAGAATATCCCGAATATCCGGGCGAATGGATATCTTGCGTAGGGCGGAATGAACGCGGCCATAAACTATGTCAGGCACTCGGCGGCGTGTTGTGGGATCAATCAGGTGATGATAATATCAATAAGTACTACAAAATCACATTTTGACAAACAAAAAAGGCGGCCTGTAAAGACCGCCTCTTTTACTTCTTAACAATCTATTTCAGCAGATTTTTTAGACTAAACGATTCTACTTCTTCTTTCATCTGTTGAATTGCGTCGTCCACTTTAATCGGTTGCGTGTTCGTTCCGTCTTTAAGACGTACCGTCAGTGTGCCGTTTTCCATTTCGTTCTTGCCGATAATGGCCGTGTACGGAATATGTTGCATATGCGCTTCGCGGATTTTCAGCCCCAATTTTTCCGGGCGGATATCCAATTCGGGGCGCAAACCGGCGGCGCGCATTTTTTTGGCAACTTCTTGCGCAAACGGCACTTGCTCGTCGGTCAGTGTTAAGAGTTTAATCTGCACCGGCGCAAGCCACAAGGGGAACCACCCCGCATAGTGTTCAATCAGCACACCCGTAAAACGTTCAATACTGCCAAACATCGCGCGGTGCACCATAATGGGGCGTTGGCGTCCTTCCGCCGCGACATATTCCAAATCAAAACGTTGCGGCAAATTGAAATCAAACTGAATGGTGGACAGCTGCCACAAGCGGCCGATGGCGTCCATCACTTTGATATCAATTTTCGGT
>JAGCKY010000155.1 GCA_017647245.1 Elusimicrobiaceae bacterium | reverse complement strand
TGTGAGTAAAATGGGAAAAATACCTTATTTGATAAAAGACAAGAAAGCGGGAGATCCCCGACAAAAACACTCGGGGATGACGCCTTTATTTAATAACGGCTTTACACTTATAGAGCTGTTAGTTGTTGTATTAATTATCGGTATACTGGCGGCCATTGCCCTGCCGCAGTATGAACGGGCCATCGTAAAAGCCCGCGTGGGAACCATGTTAAGTTTGGCGGCCAGTATCGCACAGGCCGAGGAAGCTTATTATCTGGCGAATAATGAATATACAACCGATATCACAAAATTGGATTTGGATTTGCCGGCAAATTTTACACCCTCTACAGAAGAGAGGGCCTTTTCTGTTGGGCAATATTTTCAATTGGTTTTAGATGAAAGGGGTTCTGTCAACATTGATTATTGTCCGGGTAATAACACAGTGGCAGAAGATTGTCGGAATAAACGGGATTTTCATATTCCGTATCGTTTACTCCATTATGATAACAACCCGGGTACACGCAGATGCGTCGTAAAAAACAATTCCAAATTAGGTAAAGCCATTTGCGCGAATATGGCCGGATTTGTTTGCGTGGATTGCTGATTTGAAATAAAAAACCCCGCTTATACAAGCGGGGCAATTTAGGTCGGTGAATTTTAATTCACAAGTATGCGTCGTTGGACGCCACCGTTAGGAAAATTTCCTCTCTTCCATTCATTTTACCGGCTTATTTCTTTTTGCCGTCGCCGCCGCATCCGCATCCGCATCCCATAAGCAACCCCCTTTAGTATAGTCTTACTGCCCCATTATTATATAAAATGTAAATTAATAAGGAGCCCTCAAAATGATATTAGAAAAAGATAATGTTTCCAAGTGCGCCGCCATGACCAAAATCCGTCTCAATGCAGGCGAAGCGGAAATGTATGAAAACGAATTAAAAGATTTATTTCGCTGGGTGGAAGAATTGTCAAAAGTGGACACGTCGGCCGTGCCGGAAACGTCTATTGGGCACGCGGCGTATTTGCGCCCGGACGAGCCGGTAGTCAATGAAAAATTGGCAGACACATTAGTCGGCGAGTTTAATGAACAACAAGGCCATTGCGCCAAGGTCAAAAAGGTGCTGTAATATGCTTAAAACCGTTTTTGAAATTGCCCAAGCTGTACAATCCGGCACGACGACCGCCACGCAGGTGGTGAAGGATTCTTTGCAAAAAATCAAAGAATTAAACCCGCAGATTAACGCTTTTATAGAAGTGTGGGAAGAAGAAGCCTTGGCTCGTGCGGCGGATATTGATGCACGCCGCGAACGCGGGGAAAAATTAGGCGCGTTGGCGGGCGTTCCCGTCGGCATTAAAGATAACATTTTGTACAAAGGGCATAAAGCCACTTGCTGTTCTAAAATGTTGGAAAATTATGTTGCGCCGTATAATTCCACCGTGGTGGAAAAATTACTTGCCGCAGATGCGGTGCTTATCGGGCGCACGAATATGGACGAATTTGCCATGGGGAGCAGCAATCAAACTTCCGTCTATGGTCCGGCGCATAATCCGGTGAATTTTGACCGCGTGCCCGGCGGCAGTTCGGGCGGCAGTGCGGCGGCTGTGGCCGCGGAAATGGTCCCGGCGGCATTGGGAACCGATACGGGCGGCTCGGTGCGTCAACCCGCGGCGTTTTGCGGTGTGGTGGGGATTAAGCCCGGCTACGGACGCATTTCGCGCTACGGTATTGTGGCATTTTCGTCGGGTGCGGACCAAGTAGGCGTGGTGGCTTCTGATGTGAAAGGCGCAGCGCTACTGATGGAAGTGTTGTGCGGACGCGACGTAAATGATTCTACTTCTCTGCCGGACGAAGTTCCTGCGTTTAGCCAAAATTTTACGGAAAATATCCAAGGTCTAAAAGTAGGTATGCCGAAAGGATTTTTGGATAATTTGGGCGAAGAAGTTAAAAATAAAATTTTAGCCGCCGCTGATAAACTTAAATCTTTGGGCGCAGAATTGATAGAAATAGACGTGCCGCATGCCAAATACTCGGCCCCGTGTTACTATATTATTACCAGCGCCGAAGCGAGCTCTAATTTAGCGCGTTTTGACGGTATCCGCTACGGTTATTGCGATAAAAAAGCGACCAATTTAAATGATTATTACGAACTTTCGCGCGCGCCGTTCGGGCCGGAAGTCAAAAAGCGTATCATCATCGGTGCGACGGCACTCAAAGCGGAAAACTACGCAGAATGTTATTTACAAGCGCTCAAAGTGCGTGAGCTGATTAAACAAGATTTTGCCAAGGCCTTTGAGCAGGTGGACGTCATTTTAACGCCCACTTCGCCGACGACGGCTTTTGGTCTGGGCGCGCATAAAGATAATCCGCTGGCGGTTTATCTGGCAGACCTTTACACGTGCCAAGGTAATATCGGCGGGCTGGCCGGCATCAGCGTGCCGTGCGGCGAAGATAAAGAAGGGCTGCCCGTGGGCCTGCAGTTTTACGGACCGATTTTGCAAGAGGAAAAAATCCTCAACGCGGCGTATCATTTTGAGAAGGCATTATGATTGTATCGGAATTTTCTTGCGGCGGCGTGATTTTGGACGGACGCAAAGTCCTGCTGGTGCAAGTCAAAAACATGAAGGGCAAAAAGATTTGGACATTTCCCAAAGGCCACATTGAGGCCGGGGAAACGCCCCGTCAAGCCGCTTTGCGTGAAGTGCTGGAAGAAACTGGCTACCGCGCGGTCATTATCCGCCCGATGATTCGCGTGAAATATGCCTTTACGTTTCAAGGTAACTACATCAAAAAAATGGTGCAATGGTACTTGATGAAAAAGTTAGGGCGCATCGGCAAACACGACGCATCTGAAATTTTATCTATTCGTTGGGTATCTTTGCACAAAGCGCGCGAACTGGTGCAATATCCAAGCGATATTCGTCTAGTGGAAATGCTGATGGCTTCTATGCACCTTACCCCAACGGAAGAAGGGCCGGAAACGGAAGAAGAAAAAGAATAGCTCAGTGCTGATTTCCTGTCACTTCTCATCTATAGCTAGAAATAAAAAAAACGGACAAGATAACATCTTGTCCGTTTTTTCTATATTTGTACAAGCATTTACAACAATTTAGACGCCATGTCGGCTAGGCGGCTGCGTTCCGTCTTGGTAAATGTAATATGCCCGTAGGTCGGTTGGCCTTTGAGGCGGTCCACCACATAGGTCAGCCCGTTGGATTCCACATCCAAATACGGCGTATCAATTTGATACGGGTCGCCGGTGATAATAATTTTGGTGCCTTCGCCCGCACGGGTCAAAATCGTTTTCATTTCGTGCGGAGTAAGGTTTTGTGCGTCGTCCACAATCATATATTGCCCCGGCAAAGAACGTCCGCGCATATGCGTGACAGATGCAATTTCAATCTTGCCGCTGTCCAACAAATAATGCGCTTTTTCTTCGCCCTCGTCCGGGTTTTTGCGGTCGGCGAGGAAAGCCAAGTTATCGTAAATCGCGCCCATCCACGCTTCCAATTTTTCTTCTTTGGTACCGGGCAGGAAACCTAAATCTTTGCCCACCGGAACAATAGAGCGGCACACCACCATGCGGCGATACGCGTTTTCGTCCATGGTGCGTTGCAAACCGGTGGCGAGCGTAATTAATG
The DNA here is from genome assembly GCA_017647245.1 of Elusimicrobiaceae bacterium. Lineage (GTDB taxonomy): Bacteria > Elusimicrobiota > Elusimicrobia > Elusimicrobiales > Elusimicrobiaceae > Avelusimicrobium. The sequence goes on along the minus strand of JAGCKY010000155.1, from coordinate 4,094 downwards.
TTTTACCGGTACCCGCCGTACCGACGAGCGTGACAATATCCAAGCTGTCATCAAGCAGTAGCTCCATCGCAAAACGTTGCTCTTTGTTAAGCGGCTTAATGCCCCACGCCACGGGCTCTTGTGCGGCCAAAGGTTTGAGCACACTTTGCCCATTGTTAGCCACGCGGCCGATAGCCGATTGTTTGCCGCCGCCCGCGGCCTTTAGAATTAAAAATTGATTGGAAAAGTATTTGCCTTTGGGCAGGACTAATTTTTTATCATGGTAAAACGCATTGATTTGTTCCGGGTCCACTTCCACTTCTTCCACGCCGGTGTAGAGCTCGTCTAAATTGACTTTGTCCGTCGTATAATCTTGTGCTGCTAGGCCGAGCGCTTCGGCTTTGAGGCGCATATTAATATCTTTGGTGACCAAGATGACCGGGCTTTGATTTTTTTTGTAAGAGCCCTCTTTTTTAGCCATGGTGTAGGCGATATTTAAAATGGCATTATCGGCTTTATTAATGGAAAAAGGTTGCGGCAAAGCGCCGGGTTTGTCCAGTTCAATTTTAAGCGTTCCGCCGCTGGGAAGTTTGACCCCTTCGTTTAGGCGGCCTTTACTGCGCAAACTGTCCAGTTCGCGCGACATCATACGCGCACTTTTTCCGCGGGAATCGCCCTCGTTTTTAAAAGTGTCTAATTCTTCAATAACGACCATCGGAATAACAATGTCGTTATCTTCAAAAGCATAAATGGAATTTACATCGTGCAGTAAAATGTTTGTATCCAAAATAAAAGTTTTTTTCATAATTTCTCCTCGGCGCCTGCAAGTAGGCCGCTACTTATAGTATAAGGTTTGTGCAGGATTTTAGCAAGTGTTTTTTTGCGCCCTCTACACAAGCCCGTCTAATTTACGTACAATATACATATGAAATATCTTTGCATCCACGGACACTTCTATCAACCCCCGCGTGAAAATGCTTGGTTGGAAGCCATTGAACGCCAAGACAGTGCCGCTCCTTATCACGACTGGAACGAACGGATTACCGCGGAATGTTACGGTCCTAATGCCCTCGCGCGCGTGCTGAACAATAAGGAAGAATTAATTAAGCTGGTGGATAATTACGCGCATATCAGTTTTAATTTCGGGCCGACTTTACTTTCTTGGATGCAAACGCACACGCCCGAAGTGTATCAGTCCATTTTAAATGCCGATAAAGAGAGCCAAAAACGCTTTGGCGGTCACGGCTCTGCCATTGCGCAAGTGTATAATCACATGATTTTACCGCTGGCCAACGCACACGATAAAGAAACGCAAGTGCGCTGGGGGCTGTATGATTTTAAAACGCGTTTTAAGCGCGACCCGGAAGCCATGTGGCTGGCCGAAACGGCGTGCAATATAGAAACCTTGGAAGTGCTTGCCGCGCATGGCATGAAATATGTAATTTTAGCCCCCGGACAATGCGCGCGCGTGCGCAAAATCGGCACGCAAAATTGGGTAGATGTGTCCGGTGCGCGGGTGGACCCCAAACGCGCTTATGAGTGCAATTTACCGTCGGGCAAAAAAATTGCCTTGTTCTTTTACGACGGACCGGTATCGCAAGGCATTGCTTTTTCCGATACGCTCAAAAGCGCCGAAAGATTTGCCCATCGCTTGATGGGGGCTTTTCACGGCGGCAACGAAACACAGCTGATGCACATTGCCACCGATGGAGAAACCTATGGGCATCACCAGAAAATTGCCGATATGGCGCTAGCCAGTTGTTTGGAATTTGTGAACGGACTGCCCGATGTGCAACTGACGGTGTACGGGGAATTTTTAGAGAAATATCCGCCGGAGTATGAAGCGCAAATTTTTGAAAACACATCGTGGAGTTGTGCACACGGGGTGGAACGCTGGCGCAATAATTGCGGATGCAATGCAGGTCACCCGGGCTGGCATCAAAAGTGGCGCGCGCCGTTGCGCGCGGCGTTGGACTTTATCCGCGAAGGCATGATTAACACGTTTGAAACAAAAGGGCGCGAGTATTTCAAAGACCCGTGGGCCGCGCGTAATGATTATATTGAATTGATTTTAGACCGCAGTTTAGATGCCCAGCACCGCTTTTTCTTGCGCCACGCTACCGAGCAAGCTTGGCGGGACCGCGCGGGTGCTTTGACACTGCTTGAAATGCAACGCAATGCACTACTGATGTACACCAGTTGCGGGTGGTTTTTTGATGAAATCAGCGGGTTGGAAACAGTGCAGATTTTGCAATACGCCGCGCGGGCTTTGGAATTAAACCGGCGCGCCGGTGGGCGGGATTTAGAGCCGGATTTTGTGCAGTTACTAGCCGCGGCGCCGAGCAATATCCGGGAATTAAAAAACGGCGCGGTTGTTTATGAGCGTTATGTAAAACCGGCGGTTGTGCCGTTAGAAAAAATTGCCGCGCAAAGTGCCTTGCAGCAAGCGTTTGTTGCGCAGGAAACACCGCAGGCGTATTGTTGTGAAGTGTTGCGGTATGTGGACCGGCGCGTAGAAGACGAAACGATTGGAATTTATTTTGGTGAAATCAGTTTAAAAAACCGCATTACATTAGAAGAAGCGGAATTGGTGTTTTCCGTAAAATATATACCGCATACCTTTCAAATTACGTGCGGAGTCAAACGCACGGACCGTGCCACGGCCGATAAGATTTTCACTTCTTTTAAACGCTTGGCATTGGCCGGAGAAATACATAAACTGGAAGACGAAATCACCAAACAAATGCAACGGGTTTACTCCTTTGCGGAATTGTTTGCCGATGTGCGCAACGAAGTGTTGGCCAGTTTACTTAGCCATATGGAGCAAGCCACCGCTGATGACTTTGACCGGATTTTTGCGCGGCAATATCCGTCGGTGCGTGGACTCAAGCACATTGGGGCGCCGTTGCCCGCGGCATTTACCGCAGTGGCGGATTTTGTATTAACCGATGACTTGCGCACGGAGTTGGAACAGCCCGAAGTAGATATCAATGCCATTGAAGAACTCATGGAAGATGTGCGCTCGCTGGGGCTGACGATAGACAGCCGCAAAATTTCACCGGTGATTGAACAGCGGCTCATGTCCTATGCGCAAGCATTTGAGGAAGAACCGCAGGCGCTGGACGTGGCCGTCAAACTGGTGGAATTTATTAACTACATGGAAATCTTTGGCTTTGCGCCCGATTATACGAAAGCGCAACTGTTGGTGTTTCAAGGGCTGCAAAAACTGCCGGAAGAAAAGCGCGGTAAAAGCATTTTAAAAGCTTTGGCCCGCAAACTCAAAATAGCTTTATAAATCCTTTCGTTTATCAAAAAGCAAAACTTAGGTTTTGCTTTTTTTTGTTGTTTTCTCGTCGTAGAGAAAGGCCTTGACTTGTTTTTTTTTTTTGGTATGATACAATATATAGGGACATCAAAAAAGGAGACAAGGTTATGAAAAACCGCGCATTTACGCTTATAGAGTTGTTAGTTGTTGTTTTAATTATCGGCATCTTGGCAGCAATTGCCTTGCCGCAATACGGGGTGGCTGTGGCAAAAAGTCGACTGATGCAAAGTATGGTACTGGGCCGCGCAATTTACGAAGCAGAAGAAGCGTACTATTTAGCCAATGGTACCTATACGGCAGATTTAGCAAATTTAGATGTAGGAGTGGGCCCCTATTCTGCTGCTCAAGGTGTTATAACAAATCGGTCAGAAAACACTTTACCGAACGGATATTTAGTACATATAGCGATTGACTTTTTAGGAGGCATGGGGGATCGGGTAGCAGTGTATACTGATTCTACACTCTCAAACGGCATTGTTTTTTTCTTTGATCATCCAACACAAATACACAATAAATTCAAAGACGGAGTATGGTGCGCGGGAAAAACTTCTGAGTATCAGCAGGCTTGTCTTTCTATGGGTGGCGTGTATAAGGGTAATAGTGGAGGAGGAACAATCAAATTATATCAATTGCCTTAAATCACATGGGGCCGTGGTGTTGCAAACGCGGGTCGCGTGTTTTGAGAAATTGCACCGCATTGGGTTCGCCTTGTTTGGCGGCCAATGCATAATACTTGAGTCCTAAATTTTTGTCAATGTCCGTACCGATTCCCGCGTAATAAAATTCGGCC
>JAGCKY010000154.1 GCA_017647245.1 Elusimicrobiaceae bacterium | reverse complement strand
CGGCTTTGAGCGTCATTTGCGCGGCGGGGCAGCCTCCGCAGCGGCCTTTGAGCCCGACCGTTACGATACCGGTTTTTTCGTCTACGCTAATAAGCTGAATATCGCCGCCGTCTGCCTGCAAAATAGGGCGGATTTGGTCAATAACATTTTGTACTTGTTCTTTCATAAAAATCTCCCGCGGGTTATTTTCTTTATTATAGCTTTTTGGGCAGTATAGGGAAAAGAAGCCCTTGCCAAAAGGCATATCATATTTGGTATACTGATAAGGTAGGAAGTCTTTTAACACAAGCAAGGAGAGAAATGAATATGAAGAAGATAGCCGTGATTGCTTTGTTATTCGGTTTTGTATGTGCACCTGTTTTTGCACAAAAATATGCTAGCATCAATACGACCAAGGCCAATATCCGCAAATGCGCGGGTACCAAATGTGCCGTCAAATGGTATGCGTGGAAATATACCCCGCTGATTATGATTAAAGCCAGCCCGGATAAAGAATGGGTGGAGGTAAAAGATTTTGAAGGATTTACCGGTTGGGTGTCCGCTTCTCTGCTTAGCGCCAATGGTGGTATGTCTGCCAAAACGGATTTGAACGTGCGCCAAGGCCCGGGCACCAGCAACCCAATTGTTTGCACGGTAGAAAAGGGCTATCCGTTCAAATACATTTCCAAAAAAGGAAAATGGATTGAAGTGGAAGATGACCCCGCTAAACCGGCCGAAGGCAAATGCCACGGTTGGGTATACAACCAAAACCTGTGGGGTTTCTTCAAACAATAAGCTTTGCCGTAAAGGTTTATTATGAAAAAGATTTTTTTGTTAATCGCGGTGGTGAGTTTGGTGGCGTGTGTATTTTGTGCAACGCGCAAAGTACAGCAGGCGCGCTTCTATATCACCGGAACGGTGGAAGTCCCGCAACGCTTGGCTAAATTGGCCGAGGCGGACAACAACTCCTGCGCGATTATCGTTAAAAACGCGGCCGATGTGCCGGTGGCTATCAAGCGGGTGGTCAATCCGAAATTCCCGTTGGCTTTTGAGCTGACGGAAGATGATTTGTTGGCTAGTAATGTAGACGGGGATTTGAAATTGGAAGTGCAAATCAAAAGCCACGGAAATTTTGGTGTTATTAAAGAAGGCGATATTTTCGGTGCGGTGCAAACGACTGTAAAACCGAACAGCAAAGAAGTATTAGTACAAGCAGATAAAATGACCGGAATGCCCAAACTGGCGCGCAGCAACCGTGGCAATTTCTTCCGCACGGCGGCCCGGTAAAACAGATATTATTCCATATTCTTTTCTCCCCGCCCCTGTGTAACGACCGCAGGGGCGGTCCTTTTTTTACGGAAAATGTTTCTTATTTTACGGCATTTTATAATAACGCAGAGTAGCGCCTGTGTTTATCAAATTTCCGGCTTGCATTACTTTTTGGCAGTAATCGCCGGGAGTTTCTATATCAGCTATTTTTTCGGCACAAAGAATTTGATTAGTAGTGTATGTCGACGCACCATACTGATGCCAAATTACAAAACCGCCGCCCGTGTATTTGCCGGATAAGCGGCCTATGCCTAATCCAAGAAAAGAATTGGTAGGTTTGTTACTAATCACCAGAGACCAATTATCATCAGATAATACGTCTGTTACGTCATTTGAGCTGTACCACTGGGTCGTTCCGGTCCAAGGAGGGGCAACGGATAAATCGGCAAATTTCGTGGGCCAAGTTCCGTTTGCTAAATAATACTCCTCGGCAGCTTGATAAATTGATTTAAGCATGGTAAGCGCTTGGGCGGATTTACTTCTTTCCACGGCTTTGGTGTACTGCGGCAACGCAATAGCAGCCAATATGCCGATAATTAAAACAACAACTAATAATTCAATAAGCGTAAATGCTTTTGTTTTTGTCGTCATTGCGGGCGTGGACACGGAATCCAGGTTTTTATAAAAGTTGTTTTTTCTTGTAAACGGACTGGATCCCGGAGCCATGTCCGGGATGACGGCATAATTTGGTGTTTCTTTTTTGTTCATAACATTCTCCTCTCAAAAAAATCCTAAAACCTTGCACCATTAGTGCAAGGGGCCAGAAGCAAAAATCATTACCTAGGCAAACCAGCCCCAAAAGAAGTATACCAAAAAAAAAAAACAAGTCAAGCCCTATTTTAACCCCACGTAAAGCAGGCAGAATATAGTAAAATAAAAAAGGACGGTCCTACGGAGTAAACAATGAAGAAAAATGTTTGGTTATTGGCGGTACTAGCAGTGGGCTCTGCGTTGTGTGCGCAAGAGTCTGCCCCGTTTGGCAAAGAAGATGTGTTGGCGGCTTTTAAGCAATATAATCCCGCCGCGCTGGAAAAGGCCGCCGCCGATGATGTTTATGCGGACATTTTAAATAAATTAGTCACTTCTTATACAGCCCCGCGCACCGAGCAAAACCGCTATGAACTAATCGGACTTGTTAAAAATTTTGATAATTCGTTGCGCTTGCAACTCTTGCGTGAAAAATATTTTGAGAGCCGCACATTGCAGACCATGAGCGGCACTTCGCTGGCTGCGCTCAATGCGCAAACGCACACGCAAATTAAACAAGTATTGCAAGATATTTTTGATACCACTATTGCGGTCAAAAACATACAGCTGGGCGATTATAAAGCACAGCTCAAACAAGTGCGCAAAGATAAAACTTTGCCCGCGGCCGAAAAACAGCCACGCGCCGCGCAATTAAATACACAAATCAAACAGCTTAAACAAGAAATCCGCCAGTTAAAACAGGACTCCAAACAAAAAGTCCAATACACCGCAGACGCTTATTTTACCGCTTTGGTAATTACCTATGAATCGGCCCAACCGCGGCAACTGCGTGCGGAACAGTCGGCTAATCACGACGTAAAAGCTAATCACAAAAAACCCGTAGCACAGTAGTATCTGTTTCCCGGTCTACCTGCCCGCAACAATAGTTGCAGGCGGGGCGGATAAATTGATTTAATGTACATAAGCCCACGGGTATAGATTTTAAGACAGGAAGCAGGTATGATTAGAACAATAATAGATAAAATTTTCGGTACGAAAAGCGAACGGGATTTGAAAAAAATCCAACATTATGTGGACGAGGCCAACCGCTTGGCCCCGCAGATGGAACAACTTTCCGACGAAGAACTCAAAGCTAAAACCCAAGAATTTAAGGACCGTTTGGCACAAGGCCAAACATTAGATGATATCTTATCAGAAGCGTTTGCTGTAGTGCGCGAAGCCGCCAAACGTGTGATCGGATTGCGTCCGTATGATGTGCAATTGTTAGGCGGCATAGTGTTACATCAAGGCAAAATTGCGGAAATGGGCACCGGGGAAGGTAAAACCTTGGTGGCCGTGTTACCGTCTTATTTGAATGCACTCACAGGCAAAGGAGTGCACGTGGTAACCGTCAATGATTACCTCGCCCGCCGCGACCGCCAATGGATGGGCCCTATCCATGAATTTTTAGGTCTGACCGTGGGTTATATCAATCACGATATGCCTAATGCGCAGCGTCGCGAAATGTACGCCAAAGATATCACCTATGTCACCAATAACGAACTCGGCTTTGATTACCTGCGTGACAATATGGTCATCACGCGCGACGAGCGTGTGTTGCGCCCGCTCAATTATTGTATCGTAGACGAGGTGGACTCCATTTTAATTGACGAGGCGCGCACCCCGCTGATTATTTCCGGTCCGTCCGACCAAAGCACGGATAAATACTATATTGTCAACCGCTTAATTCCCGCGCTCAAAGTGCGTTTGATTACGGAAAACGATGAAGTCAAAGCTAAATACGAACACGTAGATTTAGCTGCCGGATATGACGCTATCGTAGACGAAAAAAATCACACCGCTACTTTAACGGAAACGGGTATTGCCAAAGCGGAAAAGTTTTTAAATGTAACCAATCTGTATGATGACGTGCAATCCGAATGGGTGCATCACATTAATCAGGCCTTGCGCGCGCATCATTTGTATGAAAAAGATGTGGACTATGTGGTCAAAGACGGCGAAGTCATTATCGTAGACGAATTTACCGGCCGTTTGATGCCGGGCCGCCGCTGGAGTGACGGACTGCACCAAGCCGTAGAAGCCAAAGAAAATTTGCGCATTAAAGAAGAAAACCAGACCCTAGCCACGATTACGTTTCAGAACTTCTTTAAACTGTACAAAAAACTGTCGGGTATGACGGGTACGGCTATGACGGAAGCCAATGAGTTCTGGCAGATTTACAAACTGGACGTGGTGGAAATCCGCCCCAACCGTCCGTCACAGCGCAAAGATTTCCCGGATTTAGTTTTCCTGACGGAAAAAGATAAGTTCCGCGCCATTGTGGAAGAAATTGAAGCACTGTGGAAACAAGGTGCTCCGGTACTGGTGGGTACGCGCTCTATTGAAAAATCCGAAAAGCTCGGTAATATGTTACGCGCCAAAGGCATTCCGCATAAAGTGTTAAATGCCAAATACCATGAAATGGAAGCGCAAATCATCAGCCAAGCCGGCCGCAAAGGCGCCGTCACCATTGCCACCAACATGGCAGGGCGCGGTACGGATATTATGCTTGGGGGCAACCCTGAATTTCTTGCCAAAGCGGAAATGCGCCGCATGGGTATGGATGAGGAAATGATCCTTCACGCCTACGGCATGGAAGAAACCGACAATCCCGATATTTTGGCGGCGAGAAAAACTTTCGCCGATCTGACGAAAAAATACAAAGAAGAAATTGCTCCCGAAGCCGAGAGAGTACGCGCATCAGGCGGTTTGTTTATCCTTGGTACGGAGCGCCACGAAAGCCGCCGTATTGATAACCAGCTTCGCGGTCGAAGCGGCCGTCAGGGAGACCCCGGGGACTCCCAATTTTTCCTTTCCCTCGAAGACGATTTGATGCGTCTGTTTGGGTCTGACCGTTTGATTGGGGTCGTGAGCAAAATGGGAATGAAAGAGGATATGCAAATTCAAGCCGGGATGCTTTCAGGCTCGATTG
>JAGCKY010000153.1 GCA_017647245.1 Elusimicrobiaceae bacterium | reverse complement strand
GGCGCATGCGGTCCTGTTAAGACGTGTCCGTCCTCAGTATGTCCGCCGCAATTGGCACAATAATAGGCCTCAAACGGTTTTCTGTTATGGGTAAGAACTTCACCCGCCGTACCGCTTACAGCATCCTGTATATTCTTGTAAGCGCCTCCTTCAGTTCCAATGTACGCTTGATCACTGGGCGTGTTGCGTATGTCATAATCTTTCCTATTTTTCTGCATCTTCATATACGCAAAAGTACGCGCGGCCACCGCCTGCGCCTTTAACGCTTCCACGGGCCAGCTGGGGCTCATTTCTTTTCCTACCACGCCAAGCAAATAGGTTTCCAAATCTATTTGTTCCACCAACAGAAAACTATTTTCTTTCGGAATTACATATATCTTTCCGCTGTAGGTATGCTTTCTGAATTTCAAGTGCGTTCCTTTTTTAGGTTCTATAACGATAGTCCCCCCGGTTTTTATCCCGGCTATATTCATCTCACCATTACCATTCATGGTAATACGCAAAGGGTTTAGATTATTTACTCTATATGTTTTGTCGTCATCCAAAGTATGTATATATACTTTGCCCGACGGAATAATTTCCGCTTTTTTTAATTCTCCGGCCAATTGTACGCGGATCATTTTTTGATTATTTAATTGTTCGGACTCATTAATTTTTTCTTCCACTTTTGAAAACAATAATGCCCGTTCCACCAAAACAGGCCCCTGATTTGCTTTTACAGAAGATGCGGGTTTGCTCGTTTTAGACGTAACATTTCCCGGCGTCGCCGCAAAAGACACCGCTGAAGAAACTAAAAATAATATACCTGCACATAACCGGTACATAATTTCCTCACTTTTGACCATATATATAAGTATTTAGAAAAAACTGTAAATTTTCAAGGGATAATCTATAAATTTTATGAATATATAATTTGGTAAAATATAAATAGTTGCGAAAGCCGCCGCATACTACGGGCGGCTTTACTGTATAAAATATGAGCAAAAAGAAAAAATCCAATCTATCTGATGAGCACAACCCGTTCAAAGCCCGCACGCTTTCCAGTTTGCTAATTAAATTTTCCGCCCCTGCCGTGGCGGGTATGTTTGTCAGCGCGCTGTTTAATATCATTTCGCGCGTATACATCGGCAACGAGTTCGGCGCCCCGGGTATTGCCAGTCTTACGCTACTGTTCCCGATGGGTTTTTTCTTCATGGCGTTTTGTATTTTAATCGGCGTGGGGGCCAATGCACTCTTTTCCATTCGCCTCGGCGAGAAAAAAGAAGATGAGGCCCGCCAAATTATCGGTAATGCCCTTGTCATGCTGACAATTATCAGTCTGACGATTATGATTTTGATGTATATTTTTCGCGTGCCGATGTTACATTTTTTGGGTGCGGATGAAATTACGATGCCCTATGTGTTGCCGTATTTAATTGTAGTACTGCCGGGGTATGCGCTGTTTAATATCGGCGCGGGTATGAACAATTTTATTCGTTCGGCCGGCCACCCTAAAACCGCCATGGCCACCCAATTTATCGGCGCATTTTTAAACTTAACGATTGCTCCGATTACCATTTTTGTACTGCATTGGGGAATGCCCGGCGCGGGTATTGCCACCGTCGTAGGACAAACGGTTTCTTTTGCGTGGGTCATGCTGTTTTTCTTTAGTCCAAAAAATAAATTTCACTTGCACTGGCGCTTTATGAAATTACGCGCAGACATTATTTTTGACAGCATGAAAATCGGTGTGTCGCAGGCGATATTTCAGTTGGCCTCTAGCGCGATGAATTATTTACTCAATCACGCGCTGTTGCGCTACGGCGGTAATTTGGCGGTATCTGCTATGGGGATTGCCATTAGTGCGAATATGATTTTTATTATGCCGCTTTTGGGGCTTAGTCAAGGGGCGCAACCGCTTATCGGTTACAATTACGGCGCACGCAAATATGCGGCGGCATTTCATACGTTACGTATGGCCCTGCGGTGGGGATTTATGTTTGGGCTCGGTGGCATGATTGTGACGCTGGGATTTGCACCGCAAATTGCCAAAATTTTTAATTCCAACGACCCGCAACTCATTTCCACGGCCGCGTATGCGATGCGCATTATGAACATTTTGATGGCGTTTGATGCCCTGCAGATTTTGGGCACCAGTTTCTTCCAAGCTATTAATAAGCCCGTACGCGCGGCGGTGCTCAGTTTATCGCGCCAGATTTTATTTTTAATTCCGGCAGTACTTATCTTACCGCAATTCTTTGAGCTTAACGGAGTGTTTTTTGCGCCACCCGTGGCCGATTTACTCTCGTGTCTGTTAACGTATTTTATGTTGCGCGGCTACTTTGCCAAATACAAGCAGAACTTCTTTTTAGGAAAGAAATTTAATTAACGAAGTTTCAGCGCCAACTGATTGATTTCGGTAATTTCTTGCAAAGTTACGGAAGAAAGTTTTTGCTTTTCGCTTTTGCTTACCGGGGCGGTAAACACCGTTTTAAAACCAAGCCGTTGGGCTTCTTCTAAGCGGCGGTCAATGAGCGGCACTTTGGCAATTTGACCCAAGATACCCACTTCGGCTAAAAACATCGCGTCATGCGGCACGGCAATGTCGCGCACCGAACTAATCACCGCTGCGCAAATCGCCAAATCCAACGCGGGGTCTTTGAGTTTGACGCCGCCTGCGATACTGACATAAATATCTTTATTATCCAAACTCAAACCGACGTGCTTTTCAAGCGCCGCAAAAAGCATCAAACATCTGTTTAAATCCACCCCCGTCGCCACGCGGCGCGGATACGGATAATGCGTCGGACTCGCAAGCGCCTGCACCTCCGTAAGCAAAGGACGCGAGCCTTCCAGCGCAAGTGTATACGCGCGGCCTTTGAGCGCACTGTTGGCAGAGGTTTGCGCAAAATACTCGCTTGCGTTTTCCACCCCTTCTAATCCGTGCCCGGTCATCTTAAAAAGTCCGATTTCAGAAGTAGAACCAAAGCGGTTTTTGTGCGGGCGCAACAGGCGCAGGACATTATCTTTTTCCGTGTCAAAATACAGCACGCAGTCTACCATGTGCTCTAAAATTTTCGGTCCGGCCAGTTCACCGTCTTTGGTCACATGTCCCAGCACAAATGTGATAATTCCTTTGGGTTTACACAGCCGCACGAGCTCTGCGGCACATTCACGTACCTGCCCAATCGTTCCCGCCGAAGATGTAAATTCCGGATGATATACCGTCTGAATAGAATCCAGCACCAGTACGTCGGGGTTTACGTTTTCTACGGCTTCAATAATGTTTTGGATATTGGTTTCGCAATGCAGAAAAATGTTTTCGTTTTTGACACCCAAGCGCTGTGCGCGGCCGGAAATTTGACTAATGCTTTCCTCGCCGGAAATATACAGCACTTTGCGGTTTTGCGCGAGCGCGTCCGCCACTTGTAGCATCAGCGTACTTTTGCCGATGCCCGGTGCGCCTGCCAGCAAAGTCAACTGTCCTTTGACAAGCCCGCCGCCAAGCAGTCGGTCAAATTCGCCGATACGGGTCGGAATACGTTCTTCTTTGACAGCTTTGCTGTCTGCCAGTTTGACAATTTCAGACGAAAATTGTGTGAAATTGCGCGTGCGGTTTTCCTTTTTACTTTCTTGCTGTTTTACCTCCTCAACCAGCGTGTTCCACTCCCCGCACTCCGGGCATTTTCCGGCCCATTTTGCAGATTCATAACCACACTTCTGACAAACGAAAACCGTTTTGAATTTCATAGCTATCTGCCTGCCATCGTCGCTAACCCAAAGAACGAGGAAATATCCTGGTCATTAAACGAGATATTGGCCTTGACATTAAATTCGTTTGTTTCCAGCGTATCACGCATCCACGCACCGACGGAGAAGTACTTGCTCACGCGGTAATCCACGCCGTAAGACAAGTTGGGTTTATCAAACTGGCGGCCATTGATAATACGGTCGCGTCCCCAATCGGAGAATTCCACGCCCGCTGTAAAGCGTTGTAAAAATTCGTGGTTATAGAACGGTTTGACTTCCAGCGCAATACCACCCGAGCCGCGTATCATACCCGCTGAAACATTGGCCCACTTATTATACAGACCAAAGCGGACATCTAATTTATTTTTTTCTTGGTAATCTTTTTCTTTCAAGCGGTCATCTTCGTTGCCGATATTAGCCATACCGGCGCGGTAATAGGTATAGCCGCTAGACGGGAAAATTTCCAATGCCAAATCACTACTGGCTACTTTGGCCGCCGGCGCATAGAAGAAATCATAATCCCAGTAAACGCGGAAACGACTCATTTTGCCAACGAAACTTTGCACTTCCGTCATAGTCGTTTTGAGTTCGGTGACGCTCTCCTTGATTTGGTCTTTCATTTCTTCATCTTTAATAAGCGCACCCAGCACGCCGTCTTGATTGCTGATACAATCTAACAAGGCATATAAATTTTCAGTAATTTGATCTAAATTTTTCATGGAAGACGTCACGTAAGGGCGCATGGTTAGTACCAATTGATTGACGTTAGCAGACAGTTGGCGCACATCGCGCATGGCATCATTAAGTTGTGCTCCAAATTGGCCCTGCTGATTAATGCTGTCCACCAATTCGCGCACGCTTTGCATGGCATTGGCAATTTGCTCATCCATCGGAATATCGTTTAGCCCCGTGATATATTCGCCCGGTTTAATCACACCGGCCGCACGGTCACCCTGTACTACTTTGACATATTTGGTACCGATGATACCCGTCATCACAATAGAAAATTTAGCGCCTTTATATAAATCCACTCCTTCATTAATAGCCGCCACCACGATGACTTTTTCATCTTCAATTTTAATGGCTTTCACGCGACCGACTTCCACACCGGAGAGTTTAACCACCGCTTTGGCAGGCAAACCCGACACGTCGGCAAATTCCACATTGATATCATAACTGCGCGTGATAGAAAATCCGCCCAGCATGTACAAAGAAAATCCCAGCACTACCAGTCCCAGTACTGTAAAAATTCCTAATTTTGTTTCCGGTTTCATAATTTTATTTTACCTTTAATCCCTTAATTTCATTTGAATTGGTCAGTGACTGCTACCATCTACAAATTGGCGCACATACGGATTGTCTGTCTTTCTAAATTCTTCCGGCGTACCATGGAGCATAATGCGTCCTTCATACAAGAAGGCAATATGATCCGAAATCTTAAATGCAGAGTGCATGTCGTGCGTAATCACTACGGAAGTTACACCGATTTTATGTTTCATTTCCAAAATCAAATCGCTGATGATATCCGACATAATGGGGTCTAATCCCGTGGTCGGTTCGTCATATAAAATACAACTCGGGCTCACCGCAAGCACGCGCGCCAAACTGACGCGCTTGCGCATACCGCCGGACAATTCCGACGGATTTAAATCCGCCACTTCGGGTTGTAAGCCTACCATAGCCAATTTTTCTTTAACGATTTTAGGATAATCTGCTTTGGGCGCATCCGTCAAATACTCCAGCCCAAACGACACGTTTTCCCCCACCGTCATAGAATCAAACAGCGCGCCTTCCTGAAATAAATATCCGAAATGGCGGCGTATAACAGACAAACGCAACGGATTATTTTCTTTGGTAATATCGCGTCCATTTACCAAAATTTGGCCCCCTGTTGCGTCCATCAAACGCATCATACATTTAATGAGCGTACTCTTTCCCGTACCGGATCCGCCCAAAATGGTGGTGACTTTTCCGTCGGGAATAGTTAAATTGACGTCTTGCAATACTTTACGCTCGCCAAATGTTTTTTGTAAGTGTTTGATCTCAATCATATTTTAAATGCGGTCAAAATCGCCGTTAAGAAATAATCTAACACCAAAATCATTACAATGCACGTCACGACCGCGCCCGTGGTGGATTTACCCACCCCTTCGGCACCGCCGCGCGTGCTGATTCCTTTGTAACAGCACACTACCGCTACCAAAAACGCAAACACAAAGGATTTTAAAAACCCGTGCATAAAATCCCCAATATCCATAAATGCCGTCACATCGGTCATGTATACTTCGCCGGGGATACCCAGGGCATACACCGCCACCAAATATCCGCCGAACACGCCAAATACGTTAGAAAAAATCGTTAAAATCGGAACCGTAAACATAAAAGCCGCCAAACGCGGAATTACCAAATAGCGCGTCGGATTTGTACCTAGTGTATACAATGCATCTAGTTGCTCTGTTACCGCCATCGTACCGATATGCGCCGTCACAGCCGCTCCCGCCCGACCCGATACCACTACGGCCGTTAACACCGGTCCTAATTCGCGGATCAAAGAAAAAGTCACTAAAGTTCCTACGTAAATCGGGTCACCGAAGATGTTGCCAATGGTATTCCCCCCTTGCAAAGCAAGCACCATACCCGTAAACAAACTGGTCATCGCCGTTACGCCGAAGGATTCTACCCCGATGACTACGCTTTGCCGCACAAATTGTCTAAATTCAAACTGCGCATGCGCCAGCCAAAATAAGCACGAGCGCACCATTTCGGT
>JAGCKY010000015.1 GCA_017647245.1 Elusimicrobiaceae bacterium | reverse complement strand
CGCCGTCATCTTCCACCACGCCCACAGTTTGACCTCCGATAGCCGCCACCTCATTACCGTTTAAATAGACTTGCGAAGGCGTCGGTCCGGCGGGCGCAATCATTTCCATAGACGTCTCTATTTTTTCTTCCGGTTTTGGTTTAGGTGCCACACCCGCAATCTCTTTCCACTCCGTACGTGTCAGTTGAGTAGGTAAATCCTGTCCGTCATGACGGTTATATTCGGGGCGGTCTTCGGGCAATACAGGTTTCGGCGTGTATAAAGCTTCGTCTGCTATTTGCTCAGCCGCGGCCATATCGTCTTCCGGCACGCCGTCAAAAATCCCCACCGACGCCCCGTCTTTTTGATACAGCCCTTCTATTTCCTGTTTAATGCCGTTTGAACCCGTACGGCTGAAAAACCAACCGCCTGCCAAAAACGCCGCCGTAATAATCAGCCCAAGCCACACCGCTTGCCACTTATTTGCCATATCCTTCCTTTTCATCGTAAGATGCCACAATCACCGAACGCAACCCGCCGCGCGGCGTAAACGAACCGGTCACGGTGGCGCATTTGGGCTTACAGGCTTTGACCACATCGTCCAAAATTTTGTTGGCGATATTCTCCATAAAAATACCCATATCGCGGTATTCCAACAAATAGTATTTCAAACTTTTCAGTTCCAAACACAAGTCATTGGGAATATATTCAATGGTAATCACGCCGAAATCCGGCAAGCCCGTTTTCGGGCATACCGACGTAAATTCTGGCAGTTCAATGCGAATGGTATAATCGCGTTTATACTGGTTCGGCCAGCATTGAATAGCCGGCAGTACCGTGTCCGCATTTTTGCGGGCATGGTCGGAAGTATATCCAAAATCAATATCTTTATTTGTCATTTAATATGCAGTAACCTCATAGAATTTAACAGCACCAACACAACGCCTGCCGCTAGTCCGGCGGGCAAAATCCATGCTTCTTTCCACACAGCCGACGGCGCAAACAGCACTCCACCCAGCAGTATAGCATTACACAACATACTCAAAACCATATTGCCCCGGATACACCCTATCAACCGTTTATACATTCTAAACAGTTCCACAATTCCGTGCAAATCCCCGCGGCGAATGACCACATCTACCCAGTTATTATATACATTTTTACCCGAAGAAAACACCACGCCCGCTTCCGAACGCAGTAGCGCGGTAATATCGTTAAATCCGTCTCCCACCATGACGGTTTTTTTACCTAAAGCGGAATAATTACCCAAAATTTCGGCCTTCGTTTGCGGCAACACGCCAAAATTAAACTTTTCAATGCCCGCTTCCGCCGCAATCATTTTAACAGACGCCTCATTATCTCCGGACATTAAAATTACTTCTTTTCCTTGCTTTTGCAACGCTTGTACCATTTCTGCCGCGCCCGGACGCAATTGGTCGTCTAATAATACATAACCCAGACATTTGCCGTTTTTAGCCGCGCAAACTACCGCTTGACGATCATGCGGCCCGACGGTCACTTCAATGCCTTGCTCTTTAAGCCACTGCGGCCGCCCGGCCAGCAATACATCTTTGCCCGACATGGCCTGTATACCCAAGCCCGGCAACACATCAAAACAGCGCAAACTTTTGGGCTGTACTTTTTGAGCTTGCGTATATATCATAATCGCCGCGGCAAAAGGTCCGTCCACAAATTGTTCCACGGTGGCTAAACACGACAACAAGCGTTTGCGCGCGGTTTCATTTCCCGCGTGTACAGAGGCCACACGTAGTTCCCCATAGGTCAGCGTACCGGTTTTATCAAAAAATACCACATCAGACCTGTCTAAAATTTCTAATGCACCCATAGCGTGCAAATCTATTTTATGTCCTTTGGCACCCAATTTTAAGAAGTAAGACGGCAATACTTCGCAAAACAAAAAAGACCACGGACAGCTAATCCCCAAAACCAATAACAGTAACCCCAAATTATGCAACGGACGCGTGTAACCGCCTTCCCAATAAAAATATACATACGCCGCTATAGCCAGCAATACGGCCCAACACAAAATCCACGTAGCATATTTATCCAATAAATCTTTTTTAATGCAACGGCGGCGTTCGCTATTTTTAATAGACTCAATAATGCCGGAAATGACACTCAAGTTTAGGTTTTTTTCTACCCGCACCATAATTTCCGAACCTTTATTGAGTGTGCCGGCGTAAACCGTGCCGCCTATTTTTTTGGCGGTAGGCATCATATTGCCCGTAATCAGACTCTCATCAATAGCGGTTTCCCCCCGCGCAATAACTCCTTCGCACGGGATACGTTCGCCGGCTTTGACACGGATAATATCGCCGGGCTTTAACTCATCGGCAAAGGCCATCATTTCCCGACGGCCTTGTAATAAACGCCCGGATTTGGGTAAAAAATCATCTAATTTTTTGATAAATACATTCGTACGTTCTTTACTGCGTACCAAATGACCGCAATGCCATAAGTAAAACACCAGCAAAACCGCCATCGGCAAGTATAAATTCGGTACGGGGCCTGCCAGCGGTGTAGTCAAAAAAGTTTTAGAAATGCCGTATCCCAGCCCGGACCCCAAACAAACCGCTACCAACACCCCTACACTAAAACGGCCTTGGCTCATATCCCGCCAAGCATTTTTAAATACCACATCTGCGCAGAATAACAAATCTAAGATGATTAAAATAAAAATTCCCGTCATGGAAGTTCCCATGGACAGGCAATATCCCACCAACACAGCTAAACATATAGACAAAGCCAAACGCAACGTATAGCTTTTAACAGGGATAGACAAGGCCGCCGTCTCCAGCGCGGCCTGCGCAGAAGTTTCTTTGTTCATACAACTATTTTTGACCTAAATTAACAAATCGGTTATATACCACCCGCTTACGTCCGTCTTCGCTGGTCATCATACGTATTTTCATTTGGTAACGAGCGGCATTTTTGGGGTCTAACTGACGTGCGGTTAAATAGTGCTGTGTTGCCTCTACCGGCGATTCCAACGCTAACATATCCCCCAACATTTCATATACCGGCACATAACGCGGAGCCAATTCTTTGGCACGTTGCGCATAAGCAATACCTTCATCGGCATCCCCGCGGCTAAACAACAACTCTCCCGCATAAAAATACGGCATTGCATAATCCGGACGCAACGCAATGGCCTGCTGAAAATTGTCCATAGCATTTTGGAAATAATCCATTTTAATAAAGGCACGCCCGCGCTCTAAATAACCGCGCGCATTGTCCGGTTCCAATTCCAAAAATCTGCTAAAATCTTCCGCCGCACTGGCGTAATATCCCGCGGCATATTCCATAAGCCCACGGTTCAAATACAACAAAGGCAAGCGCGGATTTAATTCTTCTACACGACTAAAATCTACCAACGCTTTATCATAACGGCCTTGTTTACTGTACACAACCGCGCGGTTCAATAAACCCAGTACATAATTAGGCCATATACTTAATGCCCGGTTCAAATACAACAACGCCTCTGTATAATTTCCCTCGTCAATATACAAAGCAGCTAAATTGTTTAAGATCTCCGGTTGATTGATATTTAAAGAAGCGGCTTTTTCGTAATTATTTTTGGCAAGTTTTCTGTTTTGCGCCAGTTCGGCGGCGTCTTTCGCTTTTAATTGTTCATACAAAAGTCCGCGGCTGGCGTATGCGGCGGCACTTTCCGGATTTTTTTTGATAATAGCGGAATAAGCGGCAATGGCCTGACTATATTTCCCCTGATCTGTCAGGCGTTTAGCTTTGCCAAACAGGCGGCTTTCGGAGTCTGCGCACGCCGCCAATAATACGGTCATCAACGTAAAGCATAAAACTTTTTTCATTTTTCCTCCTGTTTGTGCCACAGCAGCGAGCAAGCCAACAACACGCCCCCTACCGTAATGAACGAGTCCGCCGCGTTAAACACGGGCCAAACCCGCAAGTCAATAAAATCTACTACAAATCCTAACGTTATTCTATCATAAAGGTTGCCCAACGCACCGCCTAAAATCAGCACCAGACCCCATTTTACCAGTGGGCCGTAAGTGCATAATTCTTTCCAACTTTTCAAAATATAGCCGATAATCAGCAGAGTAATCAAAATTAAAACTAAATTACCGCCTTGCATCATTCCAAAT
>JAGCKY010000152.1 GCA_017647245.1 Elusimicrobiaceae bacterium | reverse complement strand
CGGCAGCGGTATGAATCAGCCCGCAAGCAATCAAAGATAATGCATTGCGTTCCCCGCGGCGTACAAGAGCCCACCCGGTGCGGTCCAAGCCGGGGTCAATACCGAGTACGATAGAGGAGTTTGTTGCCATAAAATCCTTTTAAAAAACCGCCCGGTTCCTTGCGGTCGCGGGCGGCTGGGTTAAACAAAAACTTATTTGTCCAATTTCGCCATAATATCGTCTGGGATATTATAGTTGGAATAGACGTTTTTGGTATCATCGTGGTCGTCTAATTCTTCCATCATTTTCATTAGGGATTCGGCCACGTGCTCGTCGGTGATGTTTACTTCCGTATCGGGCAGCATCGTTAGCTCGGCCGATTCGGGCGTAATGCCTTTGTCTTCAATGGCTTTTTTCACCGCGTCAAAAGTAGCATCGGGAGCGGTGATGACCTCATAGGCATCGCCTTCGGTGCGCACGTCTTCCGCACCGGCTTCCAACGCTAAATTCATCAAATCATCTTCGCCGATAGCATCTTTGGCCACGACGATTATGCCTTTGCTTTTGAACATATAGGACACACAACCCGACGTACCGATAGACCCGCCGCGGCTGGTGAAAATTTTGCGAATTTCTGCGAATGTGCGGTTTTTATTATCGGTGGTGCATTCCACGATAACGGCCGTAGAGCCCGGCCCGTACCCTTCATAGGTGATTTCTTCGTAGGAAACGCCCGGCAATTGACCCGTACCTTTCATAATGGCACGTTTCATATTTTCCATCGGCATATTGGCCGCACGCGCATCGTCCATGGCTTTGCGCAGGCGCGGGTTTTGGTCCGGGTTGCCGCCGCTCATTTTAGCGGCAATGGTGATTTCTCTTAAAATTTTGGTAAATACTTTACCTTTTTTTGCGTCGACAAGGGCCTTTTTGTGTTTAATACCGGCCCAGTGGGAATGTCCGCCCATAAGTTGCTCCTTACTACAAATTAAGATACTTTATTCTAGCAAATTTTGTTCTAACTAGAAATTTTTTTTAAAAAAAACTTGCATTTCGTTTTTTTTTTTTGTTAAAATATATTCATACATCTGGTATAGTTCAAAACAGTAAGCTAGGAGAACGTGTATGAAAAGAACCTTAAATATGATTGTGTCCGAAATCTTGGCCAAAAAGAAAGAAGCAAAACTGACCGGACATGAGATCGCCGAAGTAATTGTTAAAACCGAACGCGAATTTATTACCAAAAAAATAAAAAGAACCGGTAAAACGGAAAAAGCGCTTGTATTTCAATTGATGTCCGAAATCGGTGCGCAATATCCGAAAATGAAATTTTTAGGAGTAGGTAAAACGACCAGCCATCCGATTAAATACTATTACAAAGCGTCGTTGATACGCAAAGTAGCCCCGGCGGCTAAAGCTACCAAAGCGGCCAAACCGGCCAAAAGCGCTAAAGCGGTCAAGGGGACTAAAAAAACGAGCAAGAAAGCCAAATAAGATTGTTGAACTTTAAAAACAGGCAAACCGAACACAAAGGTTTGCCTGTTTTTTCTATAGAATGCCCCGTGCGGGATTTGAACCCGAACCCCCGGTTCCGAAGACCGGTACTCTATCCAGTTGAGCTAACGGGGCGTAAAGCCGTGTATCTATTCTAGCATTTTGTAAGCAAAGAGTTTTTGGGTGCGTTCAGGGAGAAAAAGGGCCTAGACACAATTTAGGCCTTTTGGCCCTTGTTGAAATTCAAAAAAGTTGTCAAAATAAAAGAGTAGGCAGACTGTTTTTATTAAATTTTTGCGAGGTTATCCATCTTATGAAAACATCTAAAAAAGATATATTGTCTTTTTGCAAACAATTAATATCTTCCGTTTTATCTGTTACTTTGCTTATCAATTTAGCCACGCCGCTAGCGGCTCAATCCGTTGCTTCCGATACGGGTACGAAACAAGTTGAAATGCAACAGCGTTTCACCAAAGCGTTGGAACGTGAAGTGTTGCAGGCCGCGCGCGAAAGCACGTTGACCGATTCCGGGACATTGGCGAAACGGTATTTTTCGGATCCGGATATCCGCCGTTTGGAAGAATTGGAATTGGCTTTCAATCATCCTACTTTAGATCCGAATTCGGAAACGAAAGACATGAAGGCCGATTTTGTTAACCAATATAACCGCGTTATTGAAGAAGAAATAATCACTGCGCGGCAAAAAGTAAAACAGTACGAGCGTGCGTTGCGTAAACAAAAAGAAGCCCTGCGCAAAGAAGCCATTGAGGCAAAAGTATCGGATGCCGTATTGAATGCATGGGATAAAGAAGCCGAAAGCAAAATCCAAGAAAACATTGCTACCTTACAAACTAAAATTACCGCTTGGGCCGTACAAGCCCGCGCAGAGGCGGACAGCCAATATGAAGCCATGTTAAAAGAAGCGCAAAATGAAAGTCAGAAAATTTTGCGGGCAGATTTGGAAGAATTATTTGCGTTGTATAAAAGAGTTCCTTACAAAGCTTTACCTTATTTAATCAATATATCCATAACGATTTTGTTGGCAGATGGCAGAAACACTTCTCTGTTGACTCAGGCCGAGAAAGATGAATTACTTAAACTATATATAAAGGAAGTGCAGGAAAACACATCTTGTTATAAAGGAAAGGAAACCTGGGGCCGTCCTTGCCAGGGCGCGTTGAATGCGGTTACGGGATTGGGTATTTTAGGGGATGCCAATGATGCCCGTTACATCAGCGAGTTTATCGATAAGGTGATGACCAGTCCGGCCGCCGCCAGAGGATTACTGGTGGGCGTGAGTGCTTTGCTGGCCATGAAACAATATAAAGCAGTACGCAGACTTTTACAGACGGCTACCCAGCAAGAAAGCGATACCAGCCACGTTGATATATTGTCTGTCAAAAATTTAGTAGACAACATTGCTGCCACGAAAGGAAAATATTTGGGCGAAGTATCTAAATGGGCGCAGTTCCCTGCTCCGGGCGTGGGTAATACTACCGATATGTCTTCGTCCAATGCCTGGGAAGAAATCGCTTATATGTTAGGCGATGAAGGCAGTGCAGAGTCTTTGGCTATTTTGCGTGATTATGGTATTAATAAATGCAGCGGTTATGAAAACAAAACATTAAAGGGAAACACAGAATATAAAATAGCCTGCGGCGGTATTAAACCTTTCTTGGTAGGGGCGTTGGT
>JAGCKY010000151.1 GCA_017647245.1 Elusimicrobiaceae bacterium | reverse complement strand
CGGAGTGGAATAGTTCCAATACACGGTCTGGGTGGTGGTCAGGCCGGAATTTTCCAGCCCGAAGTCCGGGTTATAAAAATCCGGTTTTGCATTTTTGGTGTTCATAATTACAGTTCCTCTTACAACAGATTTTTTAGCGCCGCGGCGATGCGTTGGACGCCTTCCACAATGCTTTCACGC
This sequence comes from Elusimicrobiaceae bacterium, assembly GCA_017647245.1. Lineage (GTDB taxonomy): Bacteria > Elusimicrobiota > Elusimicrobia > Elusimicrobiales > Elusimicrobiaceae > Avelusimicrobium. The sequence continues at coordinate 3,838 of JAGCKY010000151.1, read as the reverse complement.
GCCGCGCAAAAGCTAATGCGCAAATGTCCGTCCATGCCAAAGGCCTTTCCGGGCACTACAGCCACTAATGCTTTTTCCAACAAGTACTGCGCGAGTGCTTGAGAGTCGGCATTGTAGTAGCTAAAATCGGCAAAGCAATAGAACGTGCCTTGTGGTTTGTGTACGACCACGTGCGGAATTTTTTGCAACTGCGCCAGCAAGACATTTCTATTCTGCTCTAGTAAATTACACAGGTCATCAATACAGTGCTGATCCCCCAAGAGTGCCGCTGTGGCAGCTACCTCTGACAAATCACAATTACAGGACGTACTTTGCGCTTGCATACGTCCCATTGCGCTGATTAATGACCTGTTTTCCGACACACCCCACCCGATGCGCAACCCCGTCAGCCCATATAACTTGGAAACACCGTTTGCGATCACCAAGTTTTGGCTGTTGTGGCTGTACGCGCAAGGATTAGGGCATTTATTTCCGTCAAAAACGAGCTGATGATAAATATCATCCATAAAAAGAAAAATGTTTTTTTGTTCCGCCAGTTCCACCGCACCTTTGATAAATTTTTCGTCAAAGATAAGGCCCGAGGGATTATTGGGGCTATTGAGCAAAATGGCTTTTGTTTTATCTGTAATGGCGGCGGACAGTTCATCAAGCGTAATTTGCAGGCCTTTTGCAGGACGCACAATTACGGGCGTTGCGCCCGCGAGCTTGACCATTTCGGGATAGCTGACCCAATACGGCGCGGGAAAAATAACTTCATCACCTGCTTGCACGGTGGCGAGCAAGAAATTAAACAAAATTTGTTTGGCTCCGGCAGAAATTAAAATAGTGTCCGGCGCAGGCGTGTAGCCGTAATAGGTTTGCGTGTAGTGTGCGACAGCCGCTTTTAATTCCGGCGTACCCGATGACGGAGTATATTTAATATTGCGCGTTTGTGCTTTGGCAATGATAGCGTCCACCGCCGCTTGCGGTGCAGGGAAAACGGGCTCTCCCCCGCCCAAATGAATGATAGGTTTTCCTTCTTTTTTTAAGGCACGCGCGAGTGCATTTATTTTAAGTGTCGGCGAATCGCCTATGTGTTGCCCGCGTTTGCTAAGTGTTAAATCAGACATACCGAAACTTCCTATGATATTATTGTAGCATTTAATCGGGCAGGAAGTAGCGGATGAATTTGGTTAAATTGAATTTAAGGCAGGATGTATGTTCTTGCGGCAGTTGAATTTTCTGCTCTCTCGACGAAAGTTGTTGTTCCGCCAAAAGAAGCGCATACCTGATCTGCCACTTTACTATAGGCAAAACACCAACGCTGATTGCTATATATTGATTTATTCAAAAACCATTGAAGCATGATATGTTCTGACGAAGAAGCACAACGAATCAAAGACATTGTTTGATCCAAATCAACCTTACAAGACATACTGGGCGTAAAAGCCAAATCACTTTGTTGCGTGGTGTAATGACCGTTTTCCATATAGTAAACTTCTTCGGCATCTTTCAAAGCGCGCGCGGAAATAATTAATTTTGTAAAACGGCTTTTTGTTACCGCCACCTGATATTGCGGCACGGCAATGGCCGCCAGTATGCCTATGATTAAAACCACTACCAATAATTCTATTAGCGTAAAGGCTTTTTTGTTCATAACATTCTCCTCTTTTTAATGTCTTACATACACATTATACCATACCAAAAAAAAAAAACAATAGGATCCTTACCGACGAGAAAAAAGACCCTCGGAAAATTTCCGAGGGTCCTACCACCAAATAAGTTTTCCTTATTTTTCAATTTTTTCTATTTCATTTAGCACGCTGTCCAGTTGCGGCAAGGTAAGTCCTTCCACACCCCCGCGGTCCGCCGCGGTGGCAATATCGGCACTTAAAGGCAGGCGCGCGGTCGTTCCGATTTGATATTTTTTTGCCAGTTCAGCCGCGCGGCTTTTACCAAAAATTTAGTGCTCTTTTCCACAGTCCGGGCATTTAAAATAACTCATATTTTCCACCAGCGCGGTCAGCGGCAATTTCATCATTTGCGCCATTTTAACTGCTTTTTCTACAATCAGCCCCACGAGCTCCTGCGGTGAAGTAACAAACACAATCCCGTCCACGGGCAGACTTTGGAAAACTGTCAGTGTCACATCCCCCGTACCCGGCGGCATATCTACAAATAAAATATCCACATCGTTCCATACAACTTCGGTCCAAAATTGTTTGACCGTGCCCGTAATAATCGGCCCGCGCCAAATAACCGGGTCATTTTCATTTTCCAGTAGCAAATTAAGCGACATCAATTGCACGCCCCCCGCGGACTCTACCGGATATACGCCGCTTTGGTCGCCCACCGCGCGCGTATGCACGCCAAACATTTTAGGAATAGACGGCCCGGTGATATCGGCGTCCAACACGCCCGCGCGCAGGCCTTTTTTCTGCGCGGCCGCAGCAAGTAGCGCCGTTACCATAGATTTCCCCACACCGCCTTTTCCGCTACAAACGGCGATTACCTTTTTAACGCGCGCGTGTGGATTTAATGCTTCTAAAAAACTTTGCGGCTCTGTGCGCTGCCCGCAATTTTGCGAACAATTTTTGCAATCGTGTGAACAATCAGCCATAAAAACTCCTAAAATAAATTTCCTATATTGTAGCATTTAGCGATACGAACGAAGTTTGCTATAATATAAGCAGATTTGGAGAGGTGTGTGAGTGGTTGAAACAGCAGGTCTCGAAAACCTGTAAGCCGCAAGGCTTCGAGGGTTCAAATCCCTCCCTCTCCGCCATTTTTTTATAGGGATAAATCTTTCCTTTATAATATGTCCAAACTTAAAACTATTTTTTTCGGTACGCCGGAAATTTCCGTGCCTTATTTGGAGCTTTTGCACGAGCTCACCGATATCCAACTGATCGTCACGCAGGCCGATAAACCGCGCGGGCGCGGTATGGTGATTACGCCTTGCCCCGTTAAACAACGCGCGCTGGAACTCGGCTTACCGGTACGTTCACCCGAAAAAATGAAAGACATTTTTGCCGAAGTGCAACAAATCCCGTTTGAACTCGGCGTGGCGGTAGCGTTTGGCAAAATTTTCCGCCCGGATTTTTTGGCACTACCCAAACTCGGCATTATCAATGTACATTTTTCACTCTTGCCGCTACTGCGCGGCGCGGCCCCTGTACAGCACAGTTTATTTCAAGATTTCAAAAAAACAGGCGTGAGCGTTTTTTGGATTGAACCCGGACTGGACGACGGCCCGCTGTTTCTGCAAAAAGAAATTGATGTGGACCCCGCAGACAATGCCGAAACTTTATTTAAAAAATTAATTCCGCTCGGCCTTACAGCTTTGCGCGAAACGCTGGTTCAAATCTCGTTAGGGACCCTTACCAAAACGCCGCAAACCGGTACGCCTACACTCGCACCGATGATTACCAAAGAAGATGCCGTGCTGGATTTTACACAAATGACCGCGCCGCAAATTCACCACAAAGTACGCGGTTTAGCTTGCGGCCCCAAGGCACGCACAACTATCCATTTAAACGGTAAGGACGAACTTTTGCAAATTTTACACACCCAATTGGCCAACAACTCCCAAGAAAATGCCGCACCCGGTACGGTGCTGGCCGTTGAAAGCCCGCGCGGAATTTTAGTAAAATGTAAACAAGGAAGTATTTGGATTACTGAGGTACATCCCGCCGGGAAAAAACCCATGTCCGCAGTAGCGTATGCCAACGGACGCGGCCTACAACCTACAGCGGGTATTTTTTAATATGGAAAACGATTCGCAAACTTTTGAAGATTTTATTGGTGAAAAGAAACGCCCCACCCGTCATACCAAGTGGATTGTAATTCTGCTGGTATT
>JAGCKY010000150.1 GCA_017647245.1 Elusimicrobiaceae bacterium | reverse complement strand
TTGCAGGCGGCGGGCAAACTGTGCAAGTTTATTTACATCGTGCCGGATTTCCAAAATCCCACCGGTACGACTGTACCGCAAGAGCGCCGTATAGAAATTTTAAAACTGGCGGAAAAATACAATACACTGATTTTGGAAGATTCACCGTACCGTCAGGTGCGCTTTGAGGGAAAAGCACCCGATACTTTCTTAAAATTAGACGGCGGAAAGGGCCGCGTGATTACCTTGTTTACGTTTTCAAAAGTATTTGTGCCGGGGTTTCGGTTGGGTTATATTGTCGGGCCGGCGGATATTATTCAACATTGTGTGATTTTAAAACAAGCCATGGATTTGTGCACCTCGCCGTTTTTGCAGTTGGCGGCGGCAGAGTATCTCAAAGGCGGATACCTGAAAAAACATATTTCCGATATTGTGGAAATGTACGGCAAAAAGCGCGATTTTATGTTGCAGATGCTGGAAAAATATATGCCGCAAGGTATCAAATGGACACGCCCAGAGGGCGGGCTTTTCTTGTGGGTCACGGTGCCTGAAAAAATTGATACGCAAAAAATGCTTCAAGTGGCGGTGGAAGAACAACACGTAGCGTATGTAGCGGGGGTGGATTTTTATCCGCCGCGTAATAAACGGCACAATGATTTGCGTTTGAACTTCTCTTATTCTTCGTTTGAGCAGATAGAAGAAGGCGTCAAACGGCTAGCCGCGACGATTAAAAAGTGTATGGCACAGTAAAAATAACTTTTACAGTTGAAACGATTTACGGCAGGACGGGAAAAATAACATTTTTCCGTCCTGTCCGTTTTTTTGTTCAACAATTTTCCAAATTTAAACCCTTTTGCCGTCTCTTTGCGCTTATGTAGCTAACGCTACACCGCGCGCAAACTACATCCGGCAAAATCATTTTAAATTTGAAAAATCAGAAAAGCTGACGCACATTCGCTTCGCCGGTGCGGCACAGCAAAAAACACGACACATTATAAAAAAGTCGTTATCCCGGACGGGCGGCCCGCAGGGTATCCGGGATCCAGTTGTTATAAGGGCCGTTTCCTTGTGGTAAAAATAGGGCTTGACTTGTTTTTTTTTTTTGGTACAATTTGGGGATATTAGGATATGAAAACAAAAGGAGGAAGTATGAAAAATCACGCATTTACGCTTATAGAATTATTAGTCGTTGTTTTAATTATCGGTATCCTGGCCGCCATTGCCCTGCCGCAATACCGCGTGGCGGTGGAAAAAAGCCGCGCGGCAGAGGCATTGATTCAAGCGCGCCATATTGCGGATGCGGAAGAATTGTATTATTTAGCTACCGGTAGCTATACGACGGATTGGGACGCTCTGGGTGAAACAAATCCGACCAATACAAAATTTCGTGTCGTAATAGATTCGTCCTCTTATAATATTGAAATATTCCGCCGCACTACAAATGATTATAGGTTTCGTTATTTTATGAAAAATTCGGGGCTGCCCAATGTCAATGGCCGCTTTATGTGTATTGCAAAATTAGATAATAAAATCGGAACACAAGTGTGCAAGAGTTTGTCGGGAGATGCAACCGGATTTGTATATCCGTATACAGAGGAAGGGCAAGCCTATTTCTTAAATTAGCGGCTCTAGGGTGCGCTTGTAGCCGTCGCACGAAACAACTTTTGCTTTGAAAATTTGACCTGCTTTGACCGGACGAGTAAACGTCACTTGCCCGTCAATGTCCGGCGCATCTTTATAGGTGCGGCCAAAGGTCGGCCCGTCTGAAATCGCTTCCAATACCGTGCCGCGCAAGCGTTTGTTAATGCGGTCAATGACGCGGCTTTGCATTTCTTCCAAGCGCAAGTGGCGCTCGTGTTTGAGCCGTTGCGAAATTTGCCTCGGCAAATCGTGCGCGGTGGTGCCGGGCTCGCGGAAATATTCAAACACGCCCAGATTATCAAATTCGTACTCGTGGACAAATTGCAGAAGCTCTTTGAAATCCGCTTCCGTTTCTCCCGGAAATCCGACGATAAAATTTGTGCGTAGCGAAATATCCGGCACGCGCTTGTTGAGCATATCGAGCGTGCGGCGGATTTGCGCCGCGTCGCAATGACGGTTCATCCGTTTAAGCACCGGGTCGGCAATGTGTTGCAAGGGAATATAAATATAATGAAAAATACGCTGCGTACTGGCTATCAAGCGTGCCAGTTCGTCCGTCACGCGGTGCGGATAGCCGTACATAATGCGCAGACGTTTAATAGCGCGGTTTTTGAGCAAATTTTCCAATAGTTCTACCAATTTCGGTCCGCCGTATAAATCCTGTCCGTACGACGTGGTATCTTGTGCGATTAAGGAGATTTCTTTCGCGCCGTGTTGCGCCATTAAATCCGCTTCGCGCAAAATATCTTCCATCGGTTTAGAGCGGTACGGGCCGCGCAAAAATGGTATCGTGCAATAGGCGCAGCGGTTGTTGCACCCGTCGGCGACTTTCAAATATGCCGTATGCGGCGCGGTCAAACTCATTTTATATTCGGGCAAATATAAACTTTTGGGAAGGGGGGATAAATGCGTGCCGGTTTTAAGCAAGGTTTTTTCGATTTTTTCTTGGTCGGCAATGGAAAAAATTAAATCAATTTCGGGGTAGTCCGCGGCCACTTTTTCTTTATAGCGTTCCACCAAACAGCCTGTGACGGCCACTTTTTTGACGCGGCCTTGTTTTTTAAGTTTGAGCGCGGCTTGAATTTCCCGTTCCGCCTCTTGCACCGCAGAGGCAATAAATCCACAGGTATTGATAATTAGTACATCTGCACCGTTGGAGTCAAGCAAAAGCTCGTGGCCTTTGGCGATAAGCCGCGCGGTAAATTCTTCGCTATTGGTGAGGTTTTTGGGGCAGCCCAAACTGACAAGTGAAAATTTCATATTACACCGCTAAATCTTCGCGCTTGACAGTTTTTTCTTCATTTTCAAGTTCGCGCTCGTCGCGCTGTAACAGGGCCAAGCCAAACGTAATTACGCCCACGCGGCCGATAATCATAGCGGCAATAATAATCAGTTTGCCCATAGCGGAAAGCTGCGGCGTTGCGCCGATACTCATGCCGCCCGTACCCAAGGCCGCCACGGCTTCAAACAAAATATCTATAAAGGGCAAGGTCTCGGTCCACGTAAGCAGGAACAGCGTAATAAAAAGCAACATGGAATAAAAGATGAATGTAGAGTTGGCCATATAGACACGGTAGACGGGAATTTGCCGTCCTAGAAAGGTCGTGTATTTGCGGCCGAATAAATGGCTGGTAACGGTGGCGACCAAACACGTAAACGTGGTCGTTTTTAAACCGCCGCCTGTGCCGGAAGGCGAGCCGCCTATCGTCATCAGGGCCATGATAATCAGTAGTGAGCAAGATGTCCAAGACGAAATGGGTACGGTACTAAATCCGGCCGTAGTCATGGCGGCAACGGATTGGAACAGCGCGGCCGATGCATCCAATCCCGGATTAGTCAACATAATGATGAAACTGCCCACGAGTAACGCGGCCATCGTGGATAAAATAATAATTTTAGTGGTGTAAGAAATTTCCTGTGTGCGGCGCAGTAAACGGTTAAACAAATCCGTTACCACGATAAAGCCCATCGCTCCGGCTAGTGCCAACAGTGAAATCACTAAATTAATTGTTTTGCTGGTCTCAAACCCAATAAAACTATCCGGGAATAAGCTAAATCCCGCCGTACAAAAAGCAGATATGCTGTGAAAAATACCAAACCATAACGCGTTCCATATTGTGTATCCGTGATGATAAAAATAGTTCGTTAAGAAGAACGCGCCGATGGCCTCTGCCACGAAAGTAAAAATAATAACCGCATGCAAAAAGTCATTTAAGCGTACCGTACGCGGCAAGGCAAATTCATTATTTAATACTTCCATGTGGCGGTGTTTCAGACGGTGCGAAAAAGATAAATAAATAAAAGAAGACATGGTCATATACCCGATACCGCCCGCTTGGATAAAGAGCAGTACAATCAATTTGCCCAGGAAATTATAGGATTGTGCAAAGTTTACACTCGTAAGTCCTGTAGTAGAGGCGGCAGAGGCCGCCGTGAATAAATTATCCAATATCCCTACCGGTACCAAGCGTGTAAACGGCATAGATAATAATAGGAAACATATTAAGGTATACAGTATCAAGGCCTGCAACATATTTTGATGCGGCGATAAATGCAACACAAATATCGCGTATTTGCGCAGACTGACGCGGATCCAATGTAGCAACGTAGAGATTGCCCGCATAGTGGGTGATTTCTCAAACATACC
>JAGCKY010000149.1 GCA_017647245.1 Elusimicrobiaceae bacterium | reverse complement strand
TCCGTGCGTAACAATACCGATTTTGCTGTATTGACTACGCGCGGATTACCCGCCGTCGGCGTCTTTACGGGTGTGTTTCACGGCGGCGAGCCGCTGGAATATACTGACATAGATATTATGGAAGCGGCCTTGCGCGGGCTACTGACGGCCACTTTACAAGGCAATCAATTACCCCCGCCGCAAAAATAATTTTCCCCCCCGCTTTACCGCGGGGGTTTTTTAAGGCCTAAAAGCAATCTGGGCCCTTTGGCCCTTGCATAAAAGCTCTAATATTATTTTAATGATTAGGTAGGATGTTAATTTAACTTAATTAATGGAGAACGCACTATGCGAAAATACGCTGTTCTATCCGTCGCAGTAACACTACTCTTTTGTGCTCCCGCGGTTTTTGCTCAAAATAAACTAGCTCAAAAATACCGTGCCCAAATGCTTCCTATGTTCTTGCGCTACGTACAGCAAGAAAGTATGAGCACCAATAGCGGAGAGTGGATGACAGACGGCCAAGAAAAAATGGCCAATATGTTATATCAAGAAATACGAGCTTTTGGTTTTCCCACTCATTTTTCCAAAGACAAATATATTTACGTCAATATCCCTTCCAACTTTAAACAACATCAAGCCCCCACATTGGGAATCAGCGCTCACTATGACACTACTCCCGATACCAACGGCGTCAACATCAAACCTCAGGTAATTGAAAAATATGACGGGCAACCCATTGTACTTAAAACAGGCCGCGTCATAGATGATCCCTATTTGCAAAAAATGATTGGAAAAACCGTTGTTACTTCCGACGGTACGACTATTCTGGGCGCCGATGACAAAGCCGGTATAACCATCGTAATGACTTTGATTAAAACATTGGCCGAAAACCCGGAAATTCCGCACGGACCCATTGATATCATGCTGACCCCTAACGAAGAAATCGGACGTAGCGCCGAACGAATTAATCAAGAATATAAAGACTGGCTTGCGCGCAAAGAGCAAGCGGAAAGTTATGATTTTTCGTTTAACGAGCCAGAACCGCGCAAATACTATGACCCCGACTATGCTTTTGATTTTGACGGCGCTGTTGACGGACAAATTACCATCGGCAATTTCTCTGCTGATAAAATTATCGTGTCTGCTCCTGATTTAAAAGAAGCATACCGTGTTACCTTAGTTGCGCAAGGAATCAACGGACATCAATCGTATGCGGCTACCAACGGATATAAAAATGCCCCCAAGCCCTTGTCCGATTTGATTAATATGGCAAGTGATTCCATACAACAGTTTCCTTCTTGCCAAATCCTTTCAGCGGTAGAAAAACCTAAAACCGTTTATGATTCTATCGCCAACACACACACGCATACTTTTGTAATATACTGCGAACAACAAACACAGGCATTTGAATATCTCAAATCACTTCAAACTTCTACTGACCGGATTGCTTTGAACGCACAAATAAAGATGAGCATGAAAGCCGAAAAAGCCACCGAAGCTTTGGGAGATTATTCGTTAGCTATTGCTAAAGTAGTCGCTCATGCAGTTAAAACAGAAGATTTGCCCGATCACAGCGGAGTAACCGGAAAAGAAACGACCGAAGAAGAAAGAGAAAAACATTACAACAAAGGATATTTAGAGCCGCACCACATGGATACTTATATGGTAGATCTCCGTTTACGTTACTTTGATCAAGAAGAAGGTAAGAACTATCAAAACAGAGTAAAACATGTGGCCGACAGCGTCAGCAAAGCGCTCTATTTGGTTAAACCTTTGGAAATAGCCATTACAAAGCAATATGACAATGTAGCGTATGGCGTAAAACCCGAAATGAAAACAATCATCGCTAAAGCTGTAAAAGCAGCCGGAGTGACACCCAATTTTGTAAAAAAACGCTCTGGAACAACACCTGCTGTTATGATGGCACAACTGGGCTTTGGCGGGTATGCTATCTTTACAGGCCAAAATAATCCGCACGGGCTTAATGAATGGCTCAGCGAAGAAGATATGTTCAAGGCCTATGAAGTGGCTTTGAACTTAGTCAAAGAAGTTGCACAGCAAAACAAAAAATAATGAAAATTCTGCTTGCTACCGGTAATAAACACAAGTTTGAAGAAATCACCGCTATTCTCCCCCGCCAAACCAAAACGGGGGAGAAGTTAGAGTATGTCAGCTTGGCAGATATCGGCGGTATCCGCCTGCCGGAAGAAACGGGTACCACGCTGGAAGAAAATGCCCGCTTAAAAGCCCGTTACGCGGCGCAAGCGTCGGGCCTGCTTGCTATTTCCGACGATACGGGGTTGGAAGTGGAATTTTTAGACGGACGGCCCGGCGTGCATACGGCCCGTTACGCCGGCGAGCACGCAGATGCCGACGATAACAACCGCAAATTATTAGACGAATTGGAAGGTTTATTTTTAGGCAAACGCGCCGCGCAATTTCGCACGGTGGCGTGCATTGCCGCGCCGGACGGAAAAACCACTTGCCACGAAGGCACATTGGACGGCTTTATCGGTTTTGGGTACCGCGGCGAAAACGGCTTTGGTTACGACCCTATTTTTATTGTCAAAGGCACGCGCCAAACGCTGGCCGAAATGACGTCCGAACAAAAAAACAAAATCAGCCACCGCGCGCAAGCATTTAAAAAGGTGGCCGATTTTTTAAATAATTTACCGTGCTAATTTTCTTATCGGCAAAAAAGCCTGACGCATTGTCAGGCTTTTTTATTTTTCGTTTTTATTACAATTCAATAGTCAGCATATACGGCGTGACTAAATAAAATAAATTAATCAGCGCACCCATACTCAAAAACGGCCCGAACGGAATAGCATCGCCGCGTTTTTTTCCTTTAAAAATCATGAGATATAAGGAATAGATCAGACCCAAGACAGACGCAAAAATCACCGTCGTAATCACGCCCTCCCAGCCAATCAACGCACCAATACCGCCCATCAGTTTTACATCACCGCCGCCCATGGCCTCTTTGCGAAACAGGGCATACCCCAACAAAGCCATCGCCAGCGTGCCGAAAAATCCCACGCTCGCACCGAGCAAACTTTGCAAAAAGTGTTGCCACGCCGTTCCGTCAAAATTCGGATTTAGCCACGATACCGCCAGCCCAAACACAATCAGCCCGATAGAAAAGCGGTCCGGGATAATCATCAGCTGCATGTCAATCACAGACAAAATAATCAGCACGTATACCGCCACCAATACTACCGCCGTCCACGGCGTAAGGCCCAATTTCCACACAAACAATACCGTCAGCAGCGCGGTAAACGCTTCCACCAGCGGATATTGCACGGAAATCGGCGCTTTGCAAAAGCGGCATTTGCCCCATAACAAAATGTAACTGAGCACCGGGATATTGTCATACCATTTAATCGGTTTACCGCATTTAGGGCAGAAAGACGACGGCCACACAATGGATTTTCCGTTGGGGATACGGTAAATGCAGACATTTAGGAAACTGCCGATAATCACACCGAACAGCCCCGCAAAAATCAATATCATATCGTTCATATCAATCCCTCACAAATTAATGTGTATGCCAAGCTTTGCCGTAGCTGTCTGTTTTGGTGGTATTAACAAACACATCGCCAAAGCGCGGGTCTGCCGGCTCATTGATATATGCCCAGCCGCCCGTTTCCGTCAGTGCGGTTTGACTATTCCCCACAGACACTTGCGCAGAAGGCGCAAAGCCGGGCACCTTGGCCGTCGGAATGGCTTCAATATAGTCCGGTACCAAGCAGGATAAATTATCTGTCGGATATACGCCTTGATGCTCGCCGTAATAGGCGGCAATGGCGCTGCGCAAACGCACCAGTTCGTGTTTGGTACTGCCTTCATGCGCTTTGTGAATCAGTCCGATAAATTTGGGTACCGTCAATCCCAAAAGTACCGCAAAAATCACCATTGTGATGACAATTTCTATCGCGGTAAATCCTTTTTTCATAGGGCTCCTTTATTTCAGATTCATCACTACTTTAGCAAATACTTTGGCATCGCCAATGGTATTTTTAATACTGGAATACTCATTCGGACCGTGCATCGTTTCGTCTAATTTGGAAAATACCACCGCCGGAAATCCGCCGTTGCGCAAGAATGCCGCCACCGTTCCGCCGCCCACACCTTGTACCTGCGGTTTATTGTGGTAAACTTCTTTTACCGCTTTGGCAATGAGTTTTACCATCGGGGCGTTTTTATCCGTCGGTTTGGAACTTTCGCAAATCAGTTCTTCAATTTTGATTTTCACGCCGAATTTCTTTTCAATGCCTTTAGCCGTTTTGGCAATTTCCGCAATGACCTGTTTATTGGTATAGCAAGGCAACACACGACAGTCCATATAGAACACATCGCTGCCCGGAATGGTGTTGACGTTAGGCACATTGGCTTCGCGCTTAGTCGGCTCAAAGACGCTGTGATTAATATCGGCAAATAAATTATTTTTCTTGTTAAATTTCTTGTATAAGTTGCGCAACTCCACAATCAAGTGACTCGCCGCCACAAAGGCATTGTTTCCGTTGTTGGGCGTAGAGGCATGCGCTTGTTTACCCGTGGTAGTGATTTTAAGCCAAATCATATTTTTCTCGGCAATTTCAATCATGGTACCTTGCGGGTTTCCGCCGTCGGGCACAATAAAACCGTCTTGTTTGCCGAACAAATTCTTATGTTTTTTAAGTAGCGAAATAATACCAAAGTCACTGCCCATTTCTTCATCGGCATTGAGTAGCAGCGCATAGTTTACCGGCGGGCGGACATTGCTTTCCATTAAAGCTTTGGCCACCAGCAAACCCGATACCAAACCTTGCTGATTATCTTCGCAACCGCGGCCGTAAATTTTATCCCCTTTCACCACCACTTTATACGGGTCGGTTTTCCACATAGATAAATCGCCCGGCGGCACCACGTCCATATGCGCCATAACCCACAAGGTTTTCTGGCGGTTTTTTCCATAGTATTTGGCAATGATGTTGGGACGCACGCCCGTGGGAGATTTAGCATCTTTTACTTCTACTACTTTAATTTCGTCAAATTTCATTTTCTTCAAAAAATCTAATATCACTTTTGCTTTGGCGCTTTCCCCTTTTCCGCCTTCAATGTGCGGTGTTATCGCCGGGCAAGCCGTCATTTTGGTTTGGATATCAATAATGAAATCCCGGTATCCGTCAATTTTTTTGAGTAATTCGTTTGTCATTTTTTCCCTCTCATATAATTTAAATAGGATTGGCAATATCTATAAATTGCACGTCTACATCAAATTGTTTTTGCACCAGTTCCATCAGCGCACGCACGCCGATTTTTTCGGAATTATAATGCCCCAACGCGGCGCACGTAATACGGCCCTCGCGGCATAATTCCTGTGCGGGCTCATCTAATACTCCGGTTACAAACAAATCCAGCCCCAGCTCTACGCCGTCGGGTATCATACTCCACCCGCCGCCGCTAAAGATACCTACCGTGCGGATTTTTTGCGGACCATACGGCAACACTTGCGCTTTGCCGCCGCATACCCGTTCTAATTTTTGCACAACTGTTTTGACAGGCAATGCTTTGGGAAGCGTGCCCCAAAAACCAATAGTCTGCCCGTGATAGCTGGCGAACGGTTTAAAATCATGCGCCCCGGCCGCTTTGAGCAGTAGCGCATTATGTCCGACGACGGGGTGCTTATCTAAAGGCAAATGATACCCCAGTAAACTAATATCGTTTTTGAGCAAAAACCCGACCCGACTACCAAAGGTACCCGTCAGCGCTTGCTCTTTGCCCCACAAAATCCCATGGTGCACGATAATCATATCCGCTCCGGCTTTTTTGGCTCGTTCAAACAATGCCAAATTGGCCGACACGCCAAACACGATTTTGCGCACACGCGCGCGGCCTTGCACTTGCAAGCCGTTCAAACTGTTGTCTGCAATGCTGTCTGCCAACAGATATTCATTTAGGAATTTAACAACATCCTCGCGCGTTGCCATAGAATTATGTTATCATTTTTATACGTATGAAAAAAATCCTTTTTTGCGCAGCTCTGTTTTTTTTAAGTGGATTTACCGTCGGTGCACAGCAAATGGCGGTGGCGCCGTATTTACCCGGTATGTCCTCTGCGCAAAATGACCGCGCACCCATTACCTTGCAACATCCGCAAGAAAATGTCACCGTGGCGGCCGGGGCCCAAAACATTTATTTATTTGGCAAACTGAATTTAGAGCAAGCTACCTTGCACATTAACGGACAAGCCGTTCCTGTTTTTAAAAACGGCACCTTTATTGCCTATATTCCCGTCAAGCAAGGGCCGTTTGATATTGTGCTGACCGCGCAAAGCCAAGGGCAAACCTATCAAGCCGTGCGGCACATTACCGTACCCGGTACGCCCCTTGAGAAATTTGCAGATAAAGCCCGCTTTGACTCCGAGCAAATTTATCCCAATCAACCCGTCTGGCTTTTGCCCGGCGATACGTTCAATCTCTCCGCACGCGGTACGCCCGGCGCGCAAGTAACCGCTACGCTATCGGGTATTAAAAATGCAAAAGATATTTCTTTACAGGAAAATATCCACACACCGGGTTTATATACGGGCCAATATGTAATACCCAATAATCAAAAGCCGCGCAAGGTCAAAATTACCTACCGTATGTTTGACCCGGTTACCCGTACCAAAGTCAAAATTAAGGCCAAGCAAAAACTTCAAATTTTAGACCCCGAAGAACCGCCGCAACCCGCGCGCGTCAATGACCCCGGCGTTAAACTGCGCAAAATCCCTGTGCACGAAGGAAATCTTTTCCCGTATTACCGCACATTTGGTCATGTGCTTATTGACGGGCGCGACAAGGGCTTGTACCGCTTGCGTTTAACGGGGCAAGAACACGCTTGGCTGGAAGAAGAAAAGCTGGATTTGACACGGGCCAATGCGTATCAATCCAATACGCTTTCGCAGGTGCACACGCAGGCCGAGCCCACCGTCACGCGCATTACGTGGAAAGGCACGCAACAAGTGCCTGTTTCTGTGCATGAATTTAAAGACCGCGTGGAAGTCGCCTTTTATTACACAGACACGTTTGAAGACAATTTTGACTTTGACGCCACCAGCCCCATTTTGGACCGCATCACGTGGCAACCTGTGCAAGACGGCATGATTAAATTTACCCTTTTTATTAAACCGGACCAAACGCTGTGGGGGCACGGATATCAATATGACGAAACGGATTTTGGTATACAGCTCTATCATCAGCCCGAAATCAACTCCACCGCCAAAAAACCGCTGGCGGGTGCACGCATCTTGTTAGATGCAGGGCACAGTCCCAAACGCAAACCGCCCTATGACGGGTTGGTCAGCCCGTCGGGATTTTTGGAATATGAAGCCAATTTGGCACTGGCCGAAGTATTGAAATCTAAATTGCAAGCCGCCGGCGCGACCGTGATTATGACGCGCCAAGGTGACAATCACATTTCTCTGCCCGGCCGTTACAAAAAGGCCTTGCGCGAAAAAGCGCATTTGTTTATCAGTTTGCACCACAATGCCCTGCCGGACACGGCCAATCCTATTGCGCAACCGCTGGGATATTCGGTGTATTATATGTATCTGCACAGTTTTAAACTAGCCGAGAGTGTGCACAAAGCTTTCAATAAAAAAATCCCGCTCACCGACAGCGGACTAATTAATAATACCGTACTGTTTGTGCCGCGCATCAGCGAAATGCCCAGCATTTTAATTGAAAATGCGTATATGATTTTGCCGGAGCAGGAAGCTTTCGTGATGAGCGACGAAGGACGAGAATTGTTTGCGCAGACTATTTACGAGGGTATTTTGAATTTTTACGGTGTCAAACCGCCCCCGGTGATGTCCGCCAAAAAAACGAAATCTAAAAAGAAATAAAAACTATATCCGCCAATTTAATATCTATAGCGGGCATATTTTGTAAATTCGCCTAAAGAAATACTATTAAATCGTCCTCTACTATCTTCAACCGTCAGACCTGTTTCGTTTTGGCATACTGCATTAGGCAGTGGTAAATCCGTATTTTGCTCGGACTCGGTACGCAATACATAACAGTCTCTGATTAAATCGGGGCCCAAGCCTTCTTGGTATAATAATCTAATTTGTTTATTATGACAACTGCTCGCCAATTTCTCTGAAGCATTTATATAGGTTTCACAACTTCCCCACTCATACACGTATTGATTATCACTGCTCTTTTCCGGGTCATATCCTGCCGGCAAACTAATATCCAAATCATCCAACTTTGTAGCATATTCTCCGTTAGCCAGATAATACACTTGTTGCGCGGTGGTGATACCTCTTACCAGATTTTTCAGTCCGGCATAACGAGTTTTCATTACCGCTTTTTGATATTGCGGCAAGGCAATGGCGGCTAAAATGCCGATGATTAAAACAACGACTAATAATTCAATCAGCGTAAATGCTTTTTTCATAAAATACTCTCCTTTAATCCGTCATCCCGGACATGGATCCGGGATCCAGAGCCGTTTATAAGGAAAAACTACTCTCATAAACGACGCTGGATTGCAGGTCCACGCCTGCAATGACGACATTTAAAATATTCACGTACCCCCGTATTGTACCAAAAAAAAAAAAACAAGTCAAGCCCTATTTTTGAAATTTTTAACGGCCCCGGCCAAAACTCCCGCTAAAAAAAGCAAAAAGAAAAAATAAAAATCAGTATAAAAAACCCGGCTCATCTGACCACGTCAGCACCGGATTTCTTTTACCCGTCTCTGCTTGACAAATCTGGTAATTCAGATCTGATGCATTCGGAGTGGACCCTTTAAAAGCGCTCATTGCATGACAGTAAACCTCTCCACGATAGACACTGCTGTTAGGCAGAAATATACTATATCCTAAATAACTCTCTCCTCCGCGCTTCACTTTACAGAACACGCGCCCCCTTGTCTCCAAAACGCACATTCCCCATGCTGTATACCACCAACACGCACTGGCAGTCTTTCTTTTTTCTTCCGTATCACAAGTTGTACTTGTAATACCTGGCATACTTACATCTAAATTATCAATGTCTGCAGTATAATTTCCGTTTGCCATGTAATACACTTCCATGGCTTCCGCTAAACTAATCCCCATTGCTTTTGCCTGTGCGTAGCGGCTTTTCCACACGGCCTTTTCATATTGTGGCAGAGCAATCGCCGCCAGTATACCGATAATTAAAACAACGACTAATAATTCAATCAGCGTAAATGCTTTTTTCATAAAATACTCTCCTTTAATCCGTCATCCCGGACATGGATCCAGGATCCAGAGCCGTTTATAAGGAAAAACTACTCTCATAAACGACGCTGGATTGCAGGTCCACGCCTGCAATGACGACATTTAAAATATTCACGTACCCCTGTATTGTACCAAAAAAAAAAAACAAGTCAAGCCCTATTTTTGAAATTTTTAACGGCCCCGGCCAAAACCCTACAATCCCCCCGCAATATGATAGAATAATAGTGTATGGCGAAAAATGCTTTGTCCCGTTTTTTAAGCGACCGCGTGGATATTATGATTATGCCCCGCGCGGGTACTTCTAGGAAATTTAAGCTCACGGGACTGAGTTTAACGTGTATCATCGGCCTGTGGCTAGTGCTGACGTTGGGTGCATTTTGGGCGTGGAGTAAAATGTATGACTACCAAGTCATCAAAGCCGACAACCAAATTATGCACGTGAAAATGCAACTCATTGCCGATGAATTGGAACGCGGGCGCAAGTATTTAAACTTAACCCAAACGACCGACAGCCAAATGCGCCAAATGCTCGGCATGCCCGGCAGTAAACTGGTCAAACTGCCCAAAGAATTGGAAGAAAAAAACCAAAAAGCAGACGAGCGTGCCCGCAAATTATTCGGTGCCGATTTAAAAGATTTTGACGTAGACGAATTTGAAAAATACATTGACAGTATGCAGGAAGACGCGCAAGAGCGGTTGGCTTCTTTCCAGGAAATTGCCTGGTACTATGCCAATCAGGTAGAGGGCAACGATTCTACCCCTTCTATCCGCCCGTCTTCGGCGCGTATCAGTTCCGGCTTTGGCTACCGCCACGACCCGTTCGGACGTCCGACCGGGCGTATGCATAACGGCGTAGACTTTGCCGGTAAACCCGACAGCCCCATCGTTGCCACCGCCAACGGCGTGGTACGCCACACCGGGTGGGTAAACGGATACGGACAAGCGGTGCTCATTGACCACGGCTTTGGCTATTCTACGCTTTACGCCCACACCACCGGCGTAAAAGTAAAAGAGGGCGATGTAGTCAAACGCGGCCAGCAAATTGCTTTTATGGGTACGACG
>JAGCKY010000148.1 GCA_017647245.1 Elusimicrobiaceae bacterium | reverse complement strand
TTGCCTTCAAACAGCTCGTCAAAAATCGCACTGTCGGAATCGTCCGCGGAAAACTGAATGCCTTGCTCGCGCGCGACTTCTTCCAATTTGGCACGGTTAAACTTGCGGCCGTCTAATACTTCGTGGATATCGCGGCCAAATTTTTCCTGCCATGCTTGCGGAATGTACAAGCGTTTGAAAGGCGGCACCAAATTAATTTCCTGTCCGTGGAACATCACTTTTTCCACGCCGATAGCTTTGGCGGCATTGCCCAAAATTTCTTCAAATAAATCCGCCATGGTGTTCACATCGCCGTACGCCTGATAGAGTTCCATCATGGTAAATTCGGGGTTGTGGGTGGTGTCAATGCCTTCATTGCGAAACATATGCCCGATTTCATAAATGCGGTCAAACCCGCCGACGATTAAACGCTTGTGATACAACTCCAGCGCGATGCGCAGGCGCAGCGGCATTTTGAGCGCATTGTGATACGTTTGGAACGGACGCGCCACCGCACCGCCGGAATCCGGCGTCAAAATCGGTGTTTCCACTTCCAAATATCCTTTTTCGTCTAACGTGCGGCGAATAGAAGAAATGATTTTGGCACGTTTGACAAAAATATCTTTTACTTCTTCGTTAGCAATTAAATCCAAATGGCGTTTGCGAAAACGCACTTCGGTATCTTGCAAGCCGTGGAATTTTTCCGGCATGGGCCGGATGGCTTTGGAAATCAAATCTAGTTTATGGACTTTAATGGTTTTTTCGCCCGTTTGGGTCACAAACATGTGACCTTGCACGGCGACAAAGTCACCTACTGCTAAATGCTTCTTGAAAAACGCATATGGTTCTTCGCCGAGTAAATCTTTAGCAATATAGAGTTGGATTTTACCCGAAAAATCGCGGATATGCGCAAATGCGGCTTTCCCCATTTTGCGCAGTTGCACCAAGCGGCCTGCGGTGGCCACTTCGGCATTTTCCGCGGCGTCTTTGGCTTGCGCGCACGTATGCGTTTTTTCCACGTGATTAGGGTAGGGATTTACGCCTTCGGCGCGAAGTTCATTGACCTCGGCGTAGCGTTGCGCGATGATTTCATCTAGCGCGTTATTATGTTTTTCGGCGGGTTTTGTGTTTTCCATAAATTCTTATAAAAAAACCGCTGCCTTCTGGAAAGGTAACGGCTCCTATGCAAAATTGAAATTTTCCGGGACAAGGACTCGAACCTTGAATTAATGCTCCAGAGGCATCCGTGTTACCATTACACCATCCCGGATTAACACCTCTATTATAGCAATTTGATAAAAAGGGGCGCAAGGTAACGGGCGGTAGGATAGCGTAATTTGTTATAATAAAAATAGATTTAGCGCCTATAGCTCAATTGGTTAGAGCAACCGACTCATAATCGGTGGGTTTCAGGTTCAAGTCCTGATGGGCGCAGAGTTTAAAACCCGCACTATATGTGCGGGTTTTAGTTTAGTCTGTATATAAAAATTGCTACAATAATACAGACGGGGCATGGCCCAATGGTAGGGCGTCCGCTTTGGGAGCGGAAGGTTCCGGGTTCAAGTCCCGGTGCCCCGATTTTTCTATGAAAAATACACCTGTTTTACCGCCGTTTACTTTCTTGCACGAGCCCGGCCCCGGTTATCAAATCACGGGGGACGGCCCGTCGCGCACGGTCTTGTCGCCCGCGTTTGAAACGCCCGATTTTTCGTCGCTTATTTTATCGGCTAATTATACCACCGCCACCAACGGCTGGCTACTAACCGAAGTGCAAATTTGCCAGCGCGGCACGTGGAGCGATTTTTTCAAACTCGCTTTTTATTCCAATCATTTAAAACACAGTTTTGACGCGCAGGGAACAGAAACAGCGGTATTGCGCGTGGACGAATTGTGTGCCAAAATTCCCGCGCAAGCGTATCGTTTCCGGCTGACTTTGCAAGGTGAAATGGACGTGTCTGCGGTGACGGTTTGCGTGGAGGCGGTAGAAAAAAAATCTTTGGAAAAAGATGTTTTGCCCACGGGTGCGCGGCAAATTAAAGTTGCGCCGCTCTCGCAAATGCAGCTGCCTGTTTCTGCGCAAATGCAAAAAAGACTTTGCAGTCCGACTTCGCTCTGTATGGCCTTAAATGCACTCGGCGCGCCGTCGGACCCGTTGGAAACTGCCGCCGCAGTATATGATAAACAAGCTGACATTTACGGCAACTGGACGTTAAACACTGCGTACGCGTCGTCGCGCGGTTTGTTCGCGTGCGTAACGCGCTTTGAAACGCTTGGACAGTTGGCAAATTATGTCAATAAAAACAGTTTGGTTTTAGCAACAATTGGGTATGAAAAAGGCGAACTTTCCGGCGCGGCCGCCCTGCAAACGCCGGGGCATTTGGTGCTCATTTGCGGTTGGAAAGACGAGAAAATTTGCGTGGCCGACCCGGCGGCGCAAACGAAAGAAGAAGTTATCCGATTTTATGATAGTAAAGAATTTGCCCGCGCGTGGCTGATTAACAAACACGGTGCGGCGTATATTGTGAGGAAAAAATGAAAAAAACAATACTTGCCTTAATGAGTTTTATTTTACTGACCACCGCTTGCCAAAAAGAGCAGACGGGGGAAACCTTGGTCGTAGCGCACATGGGGGAAATGCAATCCTTAGACCCAGTGTTTTCTTACGACGGGGTAACACAAGGCATGATGATCAATGTGTACGATACGCTACTCAAATTCAAGGGCAGTTCCATGACGGAATTTTTGCCGTCTGTATCCGAGCAAGTGCCCAGCGTGGAAAACGGACTGATTTCACAAGACGGCCTGACTTATACGTTTCCGATTCGCAAAGGGATTCAATTTCACGACGGAACAGAACTGACCCCGGAAGATGTGCGCTATTCTTTATTACGCTTTATGCTTAGCGATGTGGCGGGGGGTCCGTCGTCGCTTTTGTTAGAGCCGATACTGGGCGTTACTTCCACGCGCGATGAAAAAGGGCATATTAATATAGATTTCAAAGAGGCTGAAAAAGCCGTGCGTGTAGACGGACAAAATGTCATCATCACGCTCAAAAAACCGTTTGCGCCATTCTTGGGGATTGTGGCGCGGTGGGGATACATCACGCCCAAAGAGTGGGTGGCCTCGCACGGCGGTTGGGACGGTACGGAAAAGCTGTGGAAAGATTTTAATAATTTTGAAAAACAGGATTCTTATTTGTTTGACCACATGAACGGTAGCGGACCGTTCAAATTGGTACGGTGGGATATTTCCGGGCGGAAATTGTTATTGGAAGCCAACGAAAATTATTTTGAAGGTGCGCCGAAAATTAAAAACATTCACATGATGACCATCAGCGAGCCGAGTACCATGCGCCTATTGTTGGAAGGCGGCGAGGCAGACATTGCCGAAGTGCCGGTGCAATTTGCCGCGCAAATGAAAGATAAATCCGGTGTGGTGGTGTATGATAATTTGCCGCGTTTGCGCACGGATCCGGTTGTCTTTTTCACACGCAATATCAATACGGCGGGCAACCCCGATGTGGGTTCAGGCCAGTTGGACGGCAAAGGGATTCCGTCGGACTTTTTTGCCGATGCCGATGTGCGCAAGGGCTTTGCCTATGCGTTTAATTATGACTCGTTTTTAAGACAAGCCATGGAAGGCCGCGCGGAACGCGCTTATGGTCCGGCCCCGGCGCAACTCGTGCCGCAAGCGGCGGGCGCGGCGCATTATGAATTTGATTTGAAAAAAGCCAAAGAGCATTTCCAAAAAGCTTACGGCGGTAAATTGTGGGATACGGGCTTTGCGCTCACCATTACCTATAATACCGGCAGTGTGGCACGCCAAATGGCGGCCGAAATGCTCAAACGCAATATAGAAAGTTTGAACCCGAAATTTAAAATTGATGTGCGTGGTGTAATGTGGGCGTCCTTTTTGGAAAAAACCGCGGCGCGGCAAATGCCCGTTTGGGTACGCGGTTGGGTGGCCGATTATGCCGATGCGCACAATTTCTTCTTTGCGTTTATGCACCCCGACGGCCGCTATGCGCAAGCGCAAGGGTACAACAGCCCGCGCGCGGCGCAACTGATCAGCGCGGCGGTGAGCGAAACAAATCCCGCCAAACGTATCAAACTGTATCAGCAATTGCAGAATTTGGCTTACGAAGATGCGATGCAGATTTACACGGTACATCCGACGGGAATGTGGGCGATGAATGAGCGGGTGAAGGGGTTTGAGGACAACCCGGTATATATGGGCCTAAACTTCTACCCGATGTATAAATAAGAGAAAACGGCTTCTTCGGTTGCAAGGATTTGCGCATGAAACGCAAGACGTAAAGTCTTGCGTTTCGTTGCTTAATGGGCAAACAATTTTTCACATTTGAGCATCTTTGCGCTGACTTGCCACTCGCCGTACCTGGCAGTACTTGCCTCGGGCAACTTGCAGCGCAAATCTATCTCAAATCTGAAAAATCATGGCTACTGATGTACAATCGCTTCGCGTGCGTGGAACGGCGACGTAATCAGCTAACTAAAAGCGGTTTTGAAAAATCATATAATCTTTCGCAAAAGTCGCGCTCTGTTGGACGGCGTGAAAAATCGGAACAGCTGACGCCCGTTTCTGTCACTACGTGGGACAGTATAATAAATCATTCGTTAATAAGGAATGTTTCAGAAAGGAAAAAACTGATAACCCGTTTTGTAACCGCCGGGAGTATAAAGTCCCCACAAGGTCTGGCCTGTCCTGCGGGTGAGAGAGTGACACATTTTAGCAGCGGGTTGATTATTTTCTTTTGCAATACAATAATCTTGCCCTTTGTCAAGGAAATAATGATAAGCAAAAGATTCATCATTCTGCCCGCATATCATTACAGAACTAATAGTGCTTTTGCCGGGGATAATGCAACAATATATTTTGTTATTTTGTCCACAGGTATAGTTCATATTGCTCAAAGTGGCAGTGGAAATTTGAAAATCTTCAGGAAGACTCAACCCCATATCATCAAAATTGTCGGGCCAAGTGCCATTGGCCATTTTGTATACATTTGCTGCTTCAACAAAAGAAGCAACTAATGTTTTCAAATTAGCAAACCGTGCTCTATTCACCGCTTTTTCGTATTGTGGCAGGGCAATCGCGGCCAGTATGCCGATAATCAAAACAACGACTAATAATTCAATCAGTGTAAAGCCGTTATTAAATAGAGTCGTCATCCCCGAGGGTTGGTATCGGGGATCTTCCGCTTTCCTGTCTGTTCTAAAATAAGGTACTTTTCCTATTTGACTAACAACATATAAAAGGGAGATTCCCAATAAAGACTCTTGGGAATGACGACCGTTTTTATTATTTTCTTTTTTCATAACAATACTCCTTTGCTTAAATTTAGCTTATACTCTATTTTGTTTTTTTTTTTTGATTTGTCAAGCATTTTTCATAAAAAACGCAAAGAGAGGCGTTTTTGGGGGTTTTTCTAACCCTTTTTTGAGGCAGAAAACTTGTACTTCTTGCCCAATATTTAATTTAATGTATATAGGCAGGTTTCTGCCTGTAGATTTTGGTTGTCTGATGAGCGAGGTCAAAATGAAAAAATTACAAGTTGTATTGAGTGCAATTTTGGTAATGAGCATGGCAACTTTGTGCGCGTGCCATAAAAAAGACGGCGCTGGGCAAGCAGCCGCTCTGCCGGTATCCGCGATTAAAGTATTAAAAACCGATTTGCCGTGGAACATTGAATATCCGGCGCAAGTGGTCGGCTCTTTGCAAGTGCAAGTACGCGCGCAAGTGGGAGGTATTTTGAAAGCCCGTTTATTTGATGAGGGCGCGTACGTGGAACAAGGCACCCAACTTTTTCAAATTGACCCGGCCGAATATGAAGTAGCATTGCAGCGTGCTGAAGGCGCTTTGGCCCAAGCCAGAACGGATGTAAACCGCACGCGGCGCGATTATGAACGTATGAAAAGATTGCGCGAAGATAATGCCGTGAGCCAAAAAGATTATGATGATTCACTCTCTGCTTACGAAGCGGCCCAGGCGGCTGTTAAAGTAGCGCAGGCGGGGGTAAGCGATGCCAAAATTAATTTGGAATATACCAAAGTGCTCGCGCCGATTTCGGGCATTACGGGTAAAGAAGCACAATCTGTAGGTAGCCTGGTTTCCCCGGCGGGAGAAGGCGGTCTGCTGACCACCATGGTACAAATCCAACCGCTGTGGGTCAACTTCTCTATGCCCAGCTCGCAATTTTACCAATTAGCCAAAGGATATACCGACGGTACTATTTCCGTAGATGCCAAAGAAGGGAAAAACATTTATGTGGAAGCACTGATGTCTGACGGACGCGTCTATCCGGAAAAGGGCTCTATCATTTTCTTTGACAGCAGTGAAGATACCAAAACATCTTCGCTGGCGATGCGCGCGGAATTTCCCAATCCGGGTACGCAACGTATGCTGATGCCGGGGCAATTTGTACGGGTGCGTTTGATTGGGGCCACGTATAAAGATGCGGTACTCGTTCCGGCCTCTGCGGTGCTCAGTACGCCGACGGGTAATTTGGTATACATTATCGGTGCGGATAATACGGTTAAATCTCAACCCGTTAAAGTACAATTGCAAGACAATATGTACATTGTCAGCGAAGGTTTAAAAGGCGGCGAAACGATTATTTCCGAAGGGCTTATTAAGATCCGTCCGGATATGAAAGTGACTCCCCAATTGAAAGATTTCTCTTTGCCCGTCAGCGCAGAGCCCGTAGTACCCAGCACGGCAACGGCGGTCAATGTGGAAAGCTTTGAAGAAGCAATCCAGCGCGATGAGCAGGGCGATGAACAAGTCTTGCCGGATACACAAATCGTTGACGATAAAACTACTAAATAGAGGCGGATATGTTTTCTAAATTTTTTATTAACCGTCCGATTTTCTCTACCGTTATTTCACTGCTGATTTTGCTGGCGGGTATTGTGTCTATTACGTCGCTACCCATTGAGCAATACCCGGATTTAACTCCGCCTTCCGTGCAAGTATCTGCCCAATATCCCGGTGCAAACCCGGAAACAATTGCCGATACCGTTGCCGCGCCGATTGAGCAACAGGTCAACGGGGTGGAAGATATGTTATACATGAACTCTACTTCCGCAGCCAACGGGGATATGAATTTGCTCGTCTATTTCAAAGTCGGCACGGACCCAGACCAAGCCATGATTAACGTTAATAACCGGGTGCAGGCCGCCACCACTTCTTTGCCTGAAGACGTGCGTCGCTACGGCGTAACCGTGGAAAAAAAGTCCTCCGCTATTTTGCAACTCATTGCCATGTATTCGCCCAGCAAAGTATATGACACTACGTATATCGGTAACTATGCGTTGGTCAACGTGGTGGACGATCTGAAACGTATTGAAGGTGTGGGTGATGCGCAGGTCATGTCTGCCAATGATTATTCTATCCGCATTTGGTTAAAGCCCGATGTGATGAGCCAGTTGGGTTTATCGGTCACCGATG
>JAGCKY010000002.1 GCA_017647245.1 Elusimicrobiaceae bacterium | reverse complement strand
AACCCAACAGGTGAAAGATTTGATGCGCAGAGGCAAAGAAAATCCTACCATCGGCGAAAAGGCCACCGTCAAAGACGCGCTGTTTATTATGACGAAAAATCACGGCGCGGGCGCGGTGAGCATCGTGGATAAAAAAGGCAAACTCAAAGGATACTTTACCGACGGTGATTTGCGCCGCGAATTACAAAAAGACGAAAATGTTATCCACCGCAAAATTACCGAAGTGATGACGCGCAACCCCTATCACATTTTAGATACCGCGCCCGCCATTGACGCAGCCAAAATGATTCACGCCACGCATGTAGACAATATCCCAGTGCTGGATAAATCCGGCAAAGTGGTGGGCATCATTGACGAAAAAGAACTCATTGAATTTATTGCCTTGTTGGATAAAAAAGCATGAAAATAAAATCAATTTGTTTTGGATTTCTGTTGTTGGGACTCGTTGCCTGTGGTGGGCAACCCGGTTCCGCTTCTAACGAAGAAGACCAACAAAAAGCAACGGAAGTCACTATTTTCCAAGCTAAAGACAGCCAAAACAAATGGATTTTACACGCCGATGAAGTAGATTTTGAAGATATGACCCGCGCCGTGCTGACCAATCCCCATCTACTGCTACGCGAAGGCGGCAAAGACAGCGCCGAAATCAGCGGTAAACGCGGTATTATGGACTATGGAAACAAAATCGTCAGCATAGAAGGCAATGCGCGCGTTCATTCGCTTACGCAACAGGTTTTGCTCACCACAGAACGCTTTTTTTACGATATTGATAAAGATCATATTTGGTCCGATAAAAAAACAATCGTTACCCGCGGCGATACCAAAATCACCGCCAAAGGCGGCATAGAAACCGATTCCAAACTGCGCAAAATTGAATTTAAAAAACAATCCACCAAACTCCCCGCTTCTGCCAAAGAATTACAAGGAGTCGGCCGATGAAATACGCCCGATTGTTGACCGTATGCGCGCTTGCTTTGTGCTTGGCCGGTTGTTTTTCTTTAACGGATAAACAAGAAAAAACCAATCTGCCTACCCCGGCGCAGGGCCAACAACTTTTCCAACAGAAAAAACAAGCGTTGCAAGATAAAAAACCGCAGTTTTCTTTGCCCGATACCTTGGGCGGTGTGGTGTCTAGCGAGCGTTGGATTGTTTACCAAGAAAAACAAGAAGAAGAATTTATCGGTAACGTCCATTATGATAACGGGCAATATATTTTTAAAGCGGGCTACGCACTTTCCCAACGCAAAAAAAATCTCATTACCGCTAAAGAAAATGTGTTTATCCGATATAATGCCGAGGATGGCGTGTGGTACCAGCTCAAAGCCGAACAAGCACGTTATAATTATCAAACCGGTGAGGGCAGTGCAAAAGCCGCACGCCGCAAACTGATTGAACTTCAATATCATACCGCCCAAAACGAATTGATGAAAGCATATGGACAAAAAGCGCAATTTAATACCCAGTTGCAAACCTTTGAGTTAGATGGCAAAGCCAAACTCATTTACACCGATGCCCAAGGCCAAACCATTACCTTGCAAGCCGACCATATTACCGCACGCCAACAAGACCAATATGCCTTGCTTAAAGGCCATGCGCAAGCCGATAATGGGCAGTACCGCTTGCAAGCAGATACCTTGGAATATGACGGAACCACTCAACAAGCATACGCTTACGGAGACCGTCCGCTGGCAACCGGCGCCACAGACGAAGGCACATTTGCTATAATAGCAGACAAGGTATCGGCTCACACAGACAGCCAACAGATTAAACTGGAAGGGCAAGTGCAGGGCTGGGTAGTGGCCGATAAAATCAACCAGTCCAAGGCATCAAAAGATTTTTAAGGATTTATTATGGAACTGCGTACAGACAAAATTGTCAAAGCATATAAGCACCGCATCGTCGTCAAAGGTGTGGACATACACGTCAAATCGGGCGAAATCGTCGGGCTACTCGGTCCCAACGGTGCCGGAAAAACCACCACTTTTTATATGATGGTGGGCTTTATCCGCCCCACCGAAGGCCGCGTATTTATTGATAACGACAACGTGACGCAGCTTCCGATGTATGAGCGCGCGCGCCACGGTTTGGGATATTTGGCGCAAGAGCCGACCATTTTTAAAGGACTGACGGTAGAAGAAAATTTACTCGCCATTTTGGAACGCACCTTAGACGATAAAAAAGAACAGAAACGCCGCGTAGACAGTCTGTTGGAAGAATTTGGTCTGACGCGTTTGGCCAAACAAAAAGCGTGGACGCTTTCCGGCGGAGAAAAACGTCGTATGGAAATTGCGCGCTGTATGATTAGCAATCCTAAAATTATTTTGCTGGACGAACCGTTTGTGGGAATTGACCCCATTACCGTATCGGATTTGCGCCAAATGATTTTTAAACTCAAAGACAAAGGTATCGGTGTATTGATTACCGACCACAACGTGCGCGAAACCCTGCCGCTGACCGAGCGCGCTTATTTGATTTACGACGGTAAAATCTTGGTAGAGGGCGACCAAAATACCCTCTTAAACGACCCCAATGCCCGCCGACTTTACTTGGGTGAAGACTTTAAAATGTAGAAATTACACCACAAAAAACCCGGCCTATGTGGCCGGGTTTTTTAATCTAATCATTTTAATTGCAGGTAATCGTGTTGCTTACGCTGTCCATACCGTACGCATTACACTTACTCCCCGCGCAGAAGAAGCGCTGCCCCTTTGTGCGATACAGTCCGCAAACGGTATCAGCCCCATATGTGCCCGAAGGGCAAGCTTCCGCGGCAATCTCGCCTAAATACAAGAAAATCGTTCCCTGTCCGGAACCGCGTAGACGTACGGCACAAACGCCGTTGGGAAACTGAGTCGGGTACAGCGAGTAATGAAAATCATCATTATCGGAAAATCCCGAGTCTAATTGATTTTTAGTAAACTCGTTGTTAAATGTGTCAAGGTCCATATTCGTCATCGTGCGTAATTTAGCATCACCCAAACGCTTTAACGTGACGCTCACTTCGCCGCGGCGGGATTTTTCTATGGTACGTTCATACATCGGCACGGCCATAGCCGCCAATACCGCCACAATCAGCACCGCCACCAAAATTTCAATCAGCGTAAATCCTGCTTTAGATTTATTGAAGCAATTTGTCATATTTTCTCCTCAATTATAACCCGTATATATCGCACGCTTCGGTATTATTAGAGCATGTAAACACACTGCCGTTATATGTAATGTTTACGTCTTTATAACTTCCTGTTGTTTTGGTAATGGTCACAAAACATACTCCCGTATTATTAAGCGTGTAGTTAAATCCTACGCCTACAATCGTCAGCGTATTGTCATTTATGCTAAATCCCGTCGGCAATAAATTGGTACTGCCAATATCCAAACGTGTTATTTTTTTAACACTGCTATCTAGCGCACCAAATTCTTCCACGCCAAATTCAGCCACTAAACGCTCGCACGAATCGTAAAGAGCTTTGGCCATTACTTGCGCTTTGGTGAAACGGCTTCTTTCTACTACTTTGCGGTATTGCGGCAACGCCACCGCCGACAAAATACCCACAATAATAATCACCGTCAACATTTCAATCAAGGTAAAAGCTTTCTTATTCATATTACTCTCCCTCACTCCAAGAATTGGAACCCCACACATTACAAACTTGTGCGGCTTCTCCGCTGGCGTTTGTCGCGGGGCTACAAACAAATTCTTTTCCGTCAAATGTAATAGTCGCCCCGGCATATACCCCGCGTAAAGCAACCGCAATCAAGGGAGCGGCATTATCTCTCAAGGTGTAAGTAAAGTTGTTGGTGGTTAAGGTTTTTTTATCATTGGAAAATGTACCTTTTGCCATGATATCCAATTTCGGAAAGGTCACCGCTCCATTGCCCACGCCGGTGGCACAACCGTCCACCGTCTCGCTACTGGGGTCAAAACCATTTTCCCATGCCAGCCGTTCGCACGAATCATAAATAGCACGCATCAGCGTTAACGCTTCGGCTACACGAGCCCGTTCCATCGAGCGGCGATATCCCGGCAAAGCCACCCCTGCCAAAATACCGATAATCAAAATAACTACTAATAATTCTATCAACGTAAACGCTTTTTTATGACCGATAAACAAGTGCATAATACACTCCTTGTATAGTGTGACATCCTTTCCTTCTTATTATAGCTTAATTTTACTATTTTAACAGTCCTTCTGCGCAAAATTTGCTATGATATCTAACGGTGCGTTTAGTTTTAATAAGGAGTAAATATGCGAATCCAAGATGATGTCCAATTAGATTATTGCGACGTACTGTTGCGTCCCAAACGCTCTACTTTAGCGTCCCGCTCTCAAGTAGATATTGTGCGTAAATATACTTTTAAATGGTGCAAAAAAACAATTCAAGCCACCGGTATTATGTCGGCCAATATGTTTACTACCGGCACTTTTGAAATCGCCAAAGAAATGCAAAAAAATAATTTGTTTACGGCCTGGCATAAACATTATACCGCCGAAGAACTGATTGATTTT
>JAGCKY010000014.1 GCA_017647245.1 Elusimicrobiaceae bacterium | reverse complement strand
TAATAATTTATACAAAGAAAAGAATGGTTTTTATCAAACTAAAAAAGGCCTCTGGGGGATTGCCTATACAGACCGAATTGGCAAACGCGTACATGAGGTTGTGGCTTCCACCTTATCGGAAGCCAAAGAAATCAAACGCCAGCGTGAAAGTGAGATCTGCAAGTTTAAACAAGATCCAACCTCGTTTGCTATGCAAAAAACAGTCAACGAGGTTGCGGGGAACTACATTGAAAAACACCTTAAAAAGCTTCGATCAGACAGCAATATTTCTATGTTCAACAGATTTTGCAGAAAATATGGGAACAAACGGCTGAGCGATATTACCGCCATGGATATGACGGACTATTACAACGAACTGGCCTCACAGTCTAGTTATGCCAATGCCAACCGCCGATTTGCTGTAGTGAGCAAATTTTTTAATCAGCTTAAACAATGGCAAATGTTTTTTGGCGAAAATCCTTGCTACTATGTGAATAAACGACCAGATGAACCTTATCAACCCCACCCGCTGAGCAAAGAAGAGGTGTTGAGGTTGCTTCCGCACTTGGCCGCTTATATCCGCCCTGCTATTAAATTTTGTGTACTAACTGGTGTGCGTAAAAAGGAACTGCTAGGTTTGACCTGGGAAGATATTGATTTTAATGCCAAAACCATTTTATTGCGCGAAACCAAAACCAACAAATCCCGTATGCTGGGTTTAATCCCTGCTATTGAAGAAGTGTTTAAGGAAGAGGGCATTCAAAAGACAGGCAAAGTGTTTAAGTTGTTGACGGATTGGAAACTGCGCTATCAAATTCCGCATGCAGCCAAAAAGGCAGGCCTTGGACATTTGAGACTGCACGATCTGCGCCATACTTTTGCTGTTAATTTCCTCAATAATGACGGCAAATTGCATGACTTGCAGATTTTAATGGGACATAGCAGCATTAAAACCACCCAAAAGTACATGAAATTTAAGAAAGAAGAAGTAGCGACCAAAATGATCGTTATGAACAACTTGCTAACCCCTTCCCCTATGCTTAGTTAGGTTGTTCAAATGACGTTGTAGCCTAAGGCAGTGCTTTCTCTTTAGCACTGCCTATTATAGGTTTAATCAAACTATTGTAAGTATTTTGTGAATGAAGCCTTCATTCTTAATAAGACATCAATTGCCCACTGGAATTGTTCTTCCCATTCTTTTCGATCTTCCAAATGGACTTTTTTTGCTATTGTAATACTGCTTGCCTTTTTCTCTGGCTTTTCTTGCCAATCAAATTTTAATCCCGTTTCTGCTTCAATTTCTGTTTTATTATTTTTGAGTGCGTGAAATAATTCTTTATTGTCACTAATCCATAATTGCACTTCCAATTCGTTTCGTTTATAAATTTGTAAAACGGACAAATTACAAGCCGAAGAACCAATGCTAAAATTTAGCCAATGATCTACAGGAACTTTTTTAGGGTTAAAATTTTGAGAAAATTCCTTATTACGAAAGGCATATTTTTGAAAAGCTTCCCAATAATCATAACGACGCTGCTGGGTCTCTGTTAAAGATTTCATAATATCCTTTGACCAGTTATTAGGAGCTTCTATAACCTCAAATTTAACTGCAGGAGCCGATCCCCCAATACGATATAATTTAATTTCGCATAAGAAAAAGCCAATTTTTCCGTCACTATGCTCATTAAGCCATTCAATGGCTGCTCTATGAGCATCTTTTGCCTTCTTTACAATCCACACCATAATATCGGCTGATTTTCCAGCAGCATAGGTAATTAATTTACCTAAATGGTCATGATTACTATCTTCAAGTTGATTTTCAATTACAATTTTTCGCCCTTGCTCTGCTTCGGAAGCTAATATATCTAATCTAAAATCGTCAACATGCACTTCTTTGCCTTCCACCACAATATCTTCCAAACCAAGTGCCTCTGCCAACAAACTAATATTATCATCTTCCGCAAGCCAATTTGTAAAATCTTTAGCTTCATCTGGCCAAACACTCCTTAAGTTTTTAACTTCTTCCAACTTACTGATATTTATTTTCATGTTTTCGATCCCCTTTATAATCCAACGATATTTTTCATTTTCTTCAACTGTCTTCCCATTGTAGCATTTTCAAATTAACGACCCACGCGCTTTCCAACAGTGCTCTGCTACCTGGTAAAACCATTAAAGACGGTGCATATTTTACATAAGGCTAATGTTTGTATTGTTAGCATTTTGCGAAGCTAAATACGCCTTTTTTGTGCGCAAAAAGCAGAAAAAACACAAAAATTTGGGGTTACGCTCTAATTATGCTATAATAGTAGTAGAAAAGTGGCAGTTTTAGAAGCTCCTTGTAAATTTTTTGTAAATTTTTATTTTTACCCTTACAAAAAATCAACCAAAAACAGCAAACTGCCTGTCCATTTCTTAGAAGAGAAATTGACAAAAAATTACCCGTTTTAAGCCCAGTTGGCGCAGCGGTAGCGCGTTCCCTTGACATGGGAAAGGTCATAGGTTCAAATCCTATACTGGGCACCATTTTTCTTCTTAAAATCCTTTGACACTTTGTTGCAGACTCGGTCGGGTACCTCGGACTCCGTCCTTTCACAGTACACACTTCCTCGTCTGCGCCTCGTTTCAAAGGATTTTTCTTTGAAAAATCACTCTCGCTATATTTTGTAATTTAGTCAGTAAGCAACGCAAACTGCTTTGCGTTGCGTTAGGATTTGAAAGCCGCAGCGATGTTTTTGTTTGAGCCGCAGTTTTTAGCGGCGAAAGGCAAAAACCGCGAGGCGGGGTCGCGAGCGGCGAGGGTCAACGAGCCGACTTGTAACCAAATCCTATACTGGGCACCATTTTTCTTCTTAAAATCCTTTGACACTTTATTGCAGACTCGCTCGGGTACCTCGGACTCCGTCCTTTTACAACGTACACCCTCTCCCCCACCGCACCATTATTTGTACCAATAAGATGTATACTGGTTGTTTTCTGCTGTCTTTGTGCTGCTGGGCGTCGTTCTCCCTGTTTCTGCTTTGCAAATTTGCGCTTGCAAGGTATTTGCATCGGTCGATCCATGCGCCACGCACAGTTGTTTACCCGGGTTCTTCACAGAATGTATCAAACGTATTCTATAGCTCATATTAGTCAACCTATTAAAACAAGCCACTTCGGGCTGATTTTCAGTATCCGCGACATAACAAATTCCCCAACCATAGTAATAGTGGTCAGCCGTACTATTATCCAATTTTCCGCCAGGCATTTCTACATCCAATTCTTCAAAATCCACACTATATTTATCATTTGCCAAATAATATACTTCTTCCGCGTCGGCAATACTGCGCACCACATTTTTAAGCGTCGCATAACGAGTACGCATCACTGCCTTTTGATATTGCGGTAAAGCAATAGCAGCTAGGATACCTATAATTAATACAATGACTAACAGCTCTATAAGCGTAAATGCGCGATTTTTCATAATCTCTCCTTTTGTTTTGATGTTGCGTACCCTCGTATTGTACCAAAAAAAAAAAACAAGTCAAGCCCTATTTTTGCCCAATGAAAACCCCAACCAAAACACAACAAAAAAACCCGGCGAATCTGCCGGGTTTTCATATAAATCTTCAATCCTTACAAATTCCAACCGCCGCCTGTGTGCGCGGTCGTTGCACCCATGGCTTGGCAATAGCGTTGGCAACCGTTTCCGCTTACGCAAATGCAGTAGCGCTCCGTGACTTCTCCGTTTTCGTTTTTAAATACAATTTTATAGCTCTTGGCTCCGATACCGTCTCTGCGCGTCACCGTAACGATAGCGGTTGTGCCACTGACGCTAATATCATTTTTTACTATCGGATTAAAAAATCTATTCGTGGTTGTTTGGGCGTTTCGCAAGGCATAGTCCGCCGCATCCTCTGCACTGTTATTTGTTTTTGCATAAGTATTGTAATTGCGTACATAATACACGTTGAGCGCATCGCTCACAGCGGCGGCATTGGCAATAGCTTCCAATCCGCGGCCTTTTTCCATGGCGGTTTTGTATTTGGGCAAAGCCACCGTCACCAAAATACCTACAATTACAATTACGACTAACAGTTCAATAAGCGTAAATCCTTTTTTCATAAAATCCTCCTCTGCCTATTATATAAATTTCTGACCGCGCAGGATTATTTTATAAAATAAATACAATGAATACCCGCAAACTCTTTACCATTTTGTTTTTGCTCAATCTGTTTAATTATATAGACAGACAAGTATTGTTTTCGGTTTTTCCGCTGATTCAAAACGATTTGCATATTTCCGATTTTCAACTCGGCGCGCTAGCGTCTGTGTTTATGCTGGTATATATGTGTTATGCGCCTGTGGTCGGATTTTTTGCAGACCGCCACCCGCGCCAATACTGGATTGCCGCCAGTGCACTTTTGTGGAGTGCGGCTACTTTTTTCAGCGGGCTTGCCAAAAATTATGCGTCCTTGTTTAGTGCACGCGCTTTGGTGGGCGTGGGCGAAGGTGGATTTACTACGATTGCACAACCGTTTTTGGCCGAGCAATATCCCAAAGATAAACGCGCCACCATTTTGGCATATTTTGGTTTAGCCATGCCCGCGGGCGCGGCGCTTGGGTATCTGTTCGGCGGAGTCATCGGTGCGAATTGGGGCTGGCGTATGGCATTTTTCCTGGTGGGCATACCGGGGATATTGCTCGGCCTGGGCGCGCTGTTGTTTATCAAAGACCGCGAACACCGCTCTTTAGAAAACCGCAAAAAGCCGTCTTGGAAACAATACACCGCGCTGTTTCAAAACGAGCCGTTTATCTTTTTATGTTTGGCACATGCTATGCAGACCTTTGTGCTTGGCGGGGTATCTGCTTGGATGCCAACGTATTTTAACCGTTTTTTTGACATGGACCCGGCGCAGGCGGGGTTGGTGTTTGGTGCGATGGTGATTGTCGGCGGGGCGTTGGGCACTTTTTTAGGCGGCAAGATTGCGGACCGCCTACTTAAAAAAACCGATTATGCGTATTTTGTGGTTATCGCGGCGTGCTTTATCTTGATGATTCCATTTGCCGCGGCGGCCGTTTTAAGCCACCGATTGCCGTTTTCATTAATTACTTTTTCTATTTCCATTGTGCTGATTTTTGCGCCGCTGGCACCGATTAGCGCGTCGCTGGTGGCGTTAAGTAGCCGCAAAATACGCTCTATGGCTTTTGCGGTAAATATCTTTTTAATCCACGCGCTCGGCGATGCAATATCCCCTGCTATCATTGGCCGCGCATCGGATTTATTCGGGCTGAAAATGGCGTTTTTATGCACGCTTGCTTTATTGTTGCCCGCCTGTTTGTTTTTATATTCTTCCGTCAAAACCGCCCGCGCCGAAGGCCGCCTCATTCGTTACTACGCGCAAGATATGGCGGAATAAAATTATTTCTTTTCTGCGCGCTGTTTGCCAACCCCCTGTTTAAGAGTTAAAAACAGGGCTTGACTTGTTTTTTTTTTTTGGTATACTTTCTTTGGAGCCGGATTTGCTGGGCAATGTTTTTGCTTCTGGCCCCTTGCACTATAGGTGCAAGGTTTTAGGATTTTTTTGAAAGGAGAATAGTATGAACAAAAATAAAAACAATACTGTCGCCCTGAAAAGTTTCTGTTCAGGGCCTCAACCGCTTACTAAAAAACAACGGGGTCCTGAGCGACAACACCTCAGGACGACAAATTCTTT
>JAGCKY010000147.1 GCA_017647245.1 Elusimicrobiaceae bacterium | reverse complement strand
TAGATTGCGGGTCCATGCCCGCAATGACGACTTTAAAAATACTCACTACCCCCGTATTGTACCCCCCAAAAAAGTCAATCCCTGTTTTTCAGATAAAAAGTCCACCAAGAAAGCGCCCGTCCACCAGCTCAAAAATGCTAGACTACTGATATGAAACGATATCTTTTTCCATTTATTTTAATTGCTGTATTTATTCCTTGCGCGCTTGCACAAGAAGCCGATGAAATTGTCATTGAAATGCAGGGTGATTCTGCCACCGCCGCGCCGCACCCGGCTGCTATGCTGTGGAATTATAACACACGCCAACTGACTCAAAAGTGGCGCGGTAAAACGCGTGAGCAACTTTTGTATGCCGTGCCCGTTGTATCGGACCGAGACGGTATTGTGCGCGGCGCGAAAGCGGAATATATGCTGGTGGAATATTTTACCGACGGGCAATTTCGCAAATTTCTGTTCAAAGCCGAAACCCCGCAAACTTTTATAGCTGTTGCCGCTACCCCTGCTGATGCGTTGGCCATTAATAAAAAATATGGCATTAATATCGGTTTGACACAAGCGGATTTTGAAAGTGCTTACGGCAAGCGCGCCCGGTTGCAATCCGACGATAATTTGCCGGAAAATACAGCGCTTTACCAAATGATGTATAGCGATATCAACACGCCTACGCCGCAAAAGAATTGGTTCCTGTTTGAAAACAAAAAACTGACACAAACCTTTTATACACAGTCGGAAAAAGATGCTTATTTAAACACACTCAAAACACAAAACGAGCAAGCGGCGCCCAAACCCGCACCGGCTCCCAAGTCTGCGCCTGTCAAACAAACTGCGCCGCAAAAAGCGCTTGTCTGGGGCGGCACTACGTGGGACCAGGCATATATGCCCAAAGTGGTCAATCCTAATCCGGATTTAGTTTTTCCGCATACGTCCAAGAAATAAGCATCTTTTCAAATTGTGCAAAAATTGCTATACTATAGAGGTACCGTTTTACACGGGCCCGTAGCTCAGCTGGGAGAGCGCCTGCATGGCATGCAGGAGGTCGCAAGTTCGATCCTTGTCGGGTCCACTTTTTAATAGCCGCCTTTGGGCGGCTTTTTTATTGTCAGACGATATACGCACAAAATCCAAAAATAAATTTTTGTCTTTTGTTGCTAGCCTGCGCAACTATTTTCCACATTTGGGCATCTTTGCGCTGACTTGCCCTTGACGTAGCTAGCGCTACGCCTATGCGGGCAACTTACAACGCAAATCTGCCTCAAATCTGAAAAAATCAGCGAATCAACTGTTTTTTTCCCATCACGTCGGACGGCATTTACAACAGTCGGGTCCACTTTTTAATAGCCGCCTTTGGGCGGCTTTTTTGTCATCAAAATACCCCCGGGATGAGTTCCGGGGGTATTACCGGAAACAGCTTGCGCCATTTCCGGCCGGGGGTACATTAAATAAAAAAGGCAGCGTTTGTTTAGCGAGCTATCACACTGCCAAAACAAAGCTGCCCTTCGTGTAAAGTCTTACACGAAATAGACAACCTTGTTTTTAGGTGATAGCTCGCGGATAATCCGCAGTCTCCGTTAAGGAGCTAAAAACAAAGCCAACTCAAATTGTCGCCCGATTTTTGGTAAAAGGAAAGCTGACAAAAAATAAGGCAGCTCTCATTACCGAAAGCTACCACACGTTCAGTAACGACGCTGCCAACCGTGTAATTCCTTACACAGTTAAATAGCATGCGCCGTTCTTAGGGTGGTAACTGCCGCCTATCGGCGACCGTCCGCATCAAGCGGGCCTAAAAACGAGCTATTTTAACTGACAAATTTTATAGGGGAAAACCCCACTTTTATTATGCAAAAATTGCAAGCGCAATGCAACTTTTTCTGTTTATTTAATGGATAAGCCTTTCATTTTAATTGATTTTTATTTGTAAAAAATAGGGCTTGACTTGTTTTTTTTTTTTGGTACAATACGGGGGTAGGTGACATCAAAACAAAAGGAGACCTTATGAAAAATCGTGCATTTACGCTAATAGAGCTGTTAGTGGTTGTTTTAATCATCGGCATTTTAGCGGCTATCGCCCTGCCGCAATATGAAAAAGCGGTACAAAAAACTAGGATTATGCAGTATGTCATTGCTGCCAGAGCTATTTCCGATGCACAAAAAGTGTATTATTTAGCCAATGGCGTATATGCCGAGAAAAATGATGAGTTAGCGGTTTCTTATCCGCTTCAGGGTACCACAGACTACCAAGTAGGGGATGGCGTTTGTAATTTACGATATTCCAATGATGAAGCTGTTCCCCGGGTAAGTTGTAATATACCCGTACCTTATGTTGTTTTGCAGCGTAGGTATAAAGGCGATACAATCCAATGTTGTTCCTATTATTACGACGATTATAAAGGGGATGGCGTGTGCTCGCTTATCACGGGAAAGACTACATGGAGCAATTATTGCGGCAAAACAGAAGAAGAAGCTCCGGCTTGTCACTGTTATGCTGAATAAAAACCCCCGGTGCTTTTCCGGAGGTTTCGTGTCGTTGCTTGAAAAACTTATCTTAATTTCTTGGCGGCTTTTTCTAATTGGTCCGCGGCTTTCTCACGCAATTCATCAATTTTTTCTTGCGCTTGCAATTTGATTTCCGCCGCTTTTTCGTCAAAGCGCTCTTTAATTTCGCCGGCTTTTTCTACGGCTAATTCTTTGAGTTCGTCCGCTTTTTGTTTAGCGGCTTTTTTCTGAGCGGAAATTTTTTTGCGCAGTTCTTGTGCGCGCTCATTTAGATCGTCTTTGCCGTCTTCGTAAGCTTCTTTCGCCCATTTTTTCATTTTCTTGCGGGTCGTTTCGCCTTTGGCAGGTGCATATAATACCCCTACCGCCGCGCCGATTAGCGCGCCTAAAATAAAAGTTGCCAGTGAATTACATTTATTGCACATAATTGCCTCCTTTAACCTTATATATAGTATAACAATTTACGGTGTTTCAATATACTATAATATAATGGATAAATCATTTTTTTACCAGTTACTTTTTTAATTAGGAGTTTTTATGCCCAGTCCGTCCACGCCGCGCCAAAACGGCACGTCTCAAGCACCGCAAGTGCGCCGTAAAAATTTTGAAGAAGTTGCCAAAAGTCTGACCCAAGAGGAAGCACTTTTAGAGGCGGATCGCTGTTTGCGTTGTGCGGCGCATCCGTGTCAAAATGCGTGCCCTGTCGGCGTGCATATCCCTGATTTTATCGCGGCGGTAAAAGCGGGCGATATTGGTAAAGCTGCGTCCGAAATTATGAAAACCAGTTTACTGCCTGCCATTTGCGGGCGTGTGTGTCCGCAGGAAAAACATTGCGAAGGGCATTGTGTACTGAAAGCCAAATTTGGCGCGGTTAACATTGGCGGACTTGAAAGATACACCGCTGACACCGCGCGCGCGCAAGGCGTTTTAAAAGCCCCTACTCCGGCGGCAGATACCGGTAAAAAGGTAGTGTGTATCGGGTCGGGTCCGTCGTCTTTGGCGTGTGCGGCAGAGTTGCGCCGCGCGGGGCATGACGTCACAGTTTTGGAAGCGTTGCATGCATACGGCGGCGTACTGCGCTATGGGATTCCGTCTTTCCGTTTGCCGCGTGAAGTGATTAATAAAGAAGTGGAAACCGTGCAAGCCATGGGTGTGAAATTTCACACGGACGTGCTCGTGGGCGCAACGATTAAACTAGACGATTTGCGCAAAGAATATGACGCGGTGTATATCGGCTCGGGCGCGGGACTGCCGATGATGCTGGGTATTCCCGGT
The DNA here is from genome assembly GCA_017647245.1 of Elusimicrobiaceae bacterium. Taxonomy (GTDB): domain Bacteria; phylum Elusimicrobiota; class Elusimicrobia; order Elusimicrobiales; family Elusimicrobiaceae; genus Avelusimicrobium. The sequence continues at coordinate 3,539 of JAGCKY010000147.1, read as the reverse complement.
GAAAATGCGGTGGGTGTGTATAGTGCCAATGAATTTTTAACGCGTATTAATTTAATGCAGGCGTATAAATTCCCGGATACGGACACGCCTATTCATGTGGGCAAACACGTCATTGTGTTGGGTGGCGGAAACAGCGCGATGGACGCCGCGCGCTGTGCGATGCGTTTGCAACCGCAAAGTGTGACGATTGCTTACCGCCGCAGCCGCGAAGAAATGCCTGCGCGCGCCGCTGAGGTGGAACACGCACAGGAAGAAAGCGTGCAATTTGAATTTTTAGTCACGCCCAAAGAAATTATCAAAGATGAAAACAACCGCGTAACGGGTTTGCGTTTTACACGCAACGAACTCGGTGCGCCGGATGAAAAAGGCCGCCGCCGTCCGGTGGAAATTGCGGGCTCTGACTTTGTGATGCCCGCCGATACAATTATCGTGGCGATTGGCCAGCGCCCCAATCCCACCATTTCCAAAACCACGCCGGATTTGAAAGTAACCGAGCGCGGTGTGATTGCTCTAAACGAAAAAGGCGAAACCTCTTTGCCCGGTGTGTTTGCGGGCGGGGATATTATCCGCGGCGGGGCAACGGTACTGCTGGCCATGAAAGACGGTTTGGACGCCGCGCGCAAAATCAATGCGTATTTGGGGGGAAAATAAGATGCAAGAAAATGAAATTTTAGTTAAAGAGCAACTCAATGAAGTTGTGATGAAATTTGTGATTTATAAACCGTTGGTGGCGCGTGCGGCGCGTGCCGGACAATTTGTGATTTTGCGCGGGCGCGACGGCGGCGAGCGCGTGCCGGTTACCCTAGTGGATTGGGACGAAAAAGCGGGCACGATTACCGTGATTATCCAGTCTATCGGCAAATCTACTTTTATGTTTAATTCGCTCAAACAGGGTGATTGTTTTTTAAATATACTCGGCCCGCTGGGTACGGCCGTTGAGATGAAAAATTACGGCACGGTGGCGGTAATTGGCGGCGGCGTGGGTATTGCTGAAGTATATCCGATTGCCAAAGCACTCAAAGCGATCGGAAATAAAGTCATTTCAATTTTGGGCGCACGCACGAAAAGTTTGCTGATTTTGGAAGAACAAATGCGCGCGGTTTCAGATGAAACAATTTGTTGCACGGATGACGGCAGTTACGGTCAAAAAGGTATGGTAACAGATGCACTCAAAGCGTGTGTAAACAGCGGCGAGAAAATTGCCGCGGGCTTTGTCATCGGACCGATACCCATGATGAAATTTACGTCTAAACTGATGGTGGAACTCGGTATAGAGCCGTATGCGAGCTTAAACCCGATTATGCTTGACGGGACGGGCATGTGCGGCGGTTGCCGCGTGAGCGTGGAAGGTAAGGTGCGCTTTGCCTGTGTGGACGGCCCGATGTTCCCGGCGCGCACAATAGATTTTGATGAGCTTATTCGCCGGACGGGCGAGTATAAACTCCAAGAAAAAACCGCGGTGGAAAAATTTGAAAAAGACCACCAGTGCAAGCTGGGGCTACATTAAAAATCATTGGGCAGATCTCCCGGTGTCCATCCGTCTTTCTGTAACAGCGCACACATTTTTACCCCGATAGGAAGATTATTTCTTTTTTGGCAGATTTTAGTTTTGGTTTTGGAATATTTTCGGTAGAACAAGCGATAAAATTTTGTTCCGTCCGGATTTGTCCGGTCTGCCACTACGTCACAATAACCATCGCCGCAGTAAGCATTATAACGGAAGTATTTGGTTTGAGCGATGTTATTGTAACTGGTATCCGCATTGCGTACGGAAGTGACAATTTCAATAGGCAGTATAACAGAAGCATCGTTTCCTAAAAATTTGACTTGCCCGGAAGAAGGATATCCGTTTTCCAGGATATAGACATCCATTGCGTTTTGTAAAGAGCTCATTAAAGATAATGCTTCGGCAACTCTCGCTTTTTCCACCGCTTTTTCATATTGCGGCAGTGCAATGGCGGCGAGTATGCCGATGATTAATACTACCACCAACAATTCTATTAAGGTAAATCCGTTATTCAATAGAGTCATCATCCCCGAAGGTTGTAATCGGGGATCTTCCGCTTTCTTGTTGTTTATTAAATGAAGTGTTTCCTTTGTTCTATTAACAACATATAAAAGGGAGATTCCCAATAAAGACTCTTGGGAATGACGACCTTTTTTTGTTTCTTTTTTATTCATAATAATCTCCTAAAATAATCTTAAAACCTTGCACCTATAGTGCAAGGGGCCAGAAGCAAAAATCGTCCTATAGCAAATCCGGCCACAAAAAAAGTATACCAAAAAAAAAAAAAAACAAGTCAAGCCCTATTTTTAAGCATTTAAAAGGCATCCCATTAGCGCCTGTCGGAAAACGGAGCAAGAGGAAAAACCAGATAGCTTTTTTGGTAGAATATAGAGGTATGAGAGAAAACGTTTTAAGCCCGTTAGACGAACGGTATCAGCAAAAACTTACCGCGCTTGCACAAGTGTGCGGCCCGGCCTCGTTTGCCGCGGCGCGCGTGCGCGCGGAAGTGGCTTGGCTGTTGACGCTGGCGGATTTGAAACTACCCGGTTTTAAACCCTTTTCCAAAAAAGAATTGGTTGTCTTACAAAATTTATCCAACCTATCCGAAAGCGATTTGCAAATTTTGTCTGATATGGAGCACAAAGGATATAAAGGTCGTCCGGCTACCAATCACGATGTCAAAGCGGTGGAGTATTTTATTGCGGATAAGCTTGGTGTGGCGCGGGCGAATTGGGTGCATTTTGCGCTTACGAGCGAAGATATTAACAGCGCGGCCTATGCGCAAATTTTATCAGATAGTGTGAGTAAAGTTCTATTGCCCGCGCTTGAGAATTTACGCAAAGAATTGGCCGCCCGCGCGCGTAAATATGCCCGCGGGGTTATGCTGGCCCGCACGCACGGACAGCCCGCCGTTCCGACTACGTTCGGAAAAGAAATCAACGTATTTGAAACGCGTTTGGCGCGGCAAACTATGCAACTTAAAAAGCAACAAATTTCCTGTAAAGCAGGCGGCGCAATCGGCGCGTACAATGCGCATAGTGCCGCTTTCCCGGCGGTCAATTGGCCGCGCGCGGCACGCGCGTGGGTGGCGCGGTTAAATCAAAAGCGCCAAACTAAAATTTTCCTCTGCCCGCTTTGCACGCAAGTGGATAACCGCGACAGTTACGCCGAACTGTTTGATAATTTGCACCGCATCAATATCATTTTGCTCGGATTTGCGCAAGATATGTGGCGCTATATTTCCGTCGGGCTGGTCAAGCAAAAAGCTGTGGCGGGCGAGGTCGGTTCGTCCACCATGCCGCAAAAAATTAATCCCATTGACTTTGAAAATGCCGAGGGAAATTTAGGTTTAGCAAATGCCCTTTTAACTTTTTTCAGCGAGAAGTTGCCCGTGTCGCGTTTGCAACGTGATTTGTCCGATTCCACCGTTTTGCGCAATATCCCCGTCGCATTGGGGCATTGTGTGCTGGCGTATCAGAGTTTGCTAAAGGGGTTGAACAAAACAGATTTTGACGCCCGCGCCGCCCAAGCG
>JAGCKY010000146.1 GCA_017647245.1 Elusimicrobiaceae bacterium | reverse complement strand
GACCCTTTAAATATCCACCCGCAATTTTTGTACAGCTTTTTATAACAACTGCGAGAAAACGAAAAATTGTCAGAGGACATAGTGTTTCTCAAAACCGAAGCCGTCAAATGTTTTTATAAATTTTTGCTGTTGGAGCGGCGCATTACCGAAGACCCGACCGGACTTTTGAAATCGCCCAAACTCCCCCAGCGTATGCCCGAGCAACTTTCGCGCGCGGATATGGAGCGTCTGCTTTCCTATCCGGCGGAAAAATTTGACGAACTGCGCACGCTGACTATCGTGGAAATGCTGTACGCCACGGGCCTGCGCGTGAGCGAACTCATCAATTTACAGTTGGAAAATGTGAACACCAAAGACGGGTGGGTACTGGCTTTCGGCAAGGGCGGCAAGCAACGCTTTGTACCCATGCATCCGGCGTGTTGCGCGCGGGTGGAGCAGTATTTGGCAGTGCGCGAGGCGCATTTTGCCAGCAAATCCTTCGTCGGTTCGGAATTATTTTTAAATAACCGCGGCACCAAAATCAGCCGCCAAACCGTATGGAATGACCTCGCCGCGCTCGGGCGCAAGGCCAACATCTCCCAACCCTTGCACCCCCACTTATTCCGCCACACCTTTGCGAGCCACCTCTTGCAAGGCGGCGCGGATTTACGCAGTTTGCAGGAAATGTTGGGTCACGCCAATTTGACCACGACGCAGATTTACACGCATTTAGACGTTTCGGACCTCAAAGCCAAGCACAAAAAATACCACCCGCACGGGTAAACCTCGCGCGCGTACTGCGAAAATTGTTAAAATAAGGTATATGAGTATTGATAATTTCCAAGCCATTGACAAAAAACAACAAGAACGCTGGGAAAAGGAAAATCTTTTTGCCAGCCCCCGCTTGCCCAAAGGCAAGAAATTTTATTGTTTGGATATGTTCCCGTACCCGTCGGGCGCGGGCCTGCATGTCGGCCACCCGGAAGGGTATACCGCTTCCGATATTTTGACGCGCTACAAACTGATGAACGGCTTTGATGTACTGCACCCCATGGGCTGGGACGCCTTCGGTTTGCCCGCCGAAAACTACGCCATTGCCACGGGCATTCATCCCGCTATCACTACTCAAAAAAATATAGACAATTTTCGCCGTCAAATTAAATCTCTTGGGCTCGCGTACGACTGGAAGCGCGAAATCAATACCACCGACCCGGATTATTATAAATGGACGCAATGGATTTTCCTGCAACTTTTCAAAAAGGGCCTTGCCTATGAATCCACCGTACCTATTAACTGGTGTCCGTCCTGCAAAACGGGTCTTGCCAATGAGGAAGTTTTTAACGGCAAATGCGAGCGTTGCGGCCACCCGATTGAGCGCAAGATGCTCCGTCAATGGATTTTGAAAATTACCGCCTATGCCGAACGCTTACTGCAAGATCTAGACGGTTTAGATTGGCCGGAAAGCACCCTCTTAATGCAGAAAAATTGGATCGGCAAGAGCCAAGGCGCGGAAGTGACTTTTCAATTAGACGGCAGCAATGAAAAATTGACTGTTTTCACCACGCGCCCCGATACGCTGTTCGGCGCTACCTATATGGTTGTGTCGCCGGAGCACCCGGCCCTTGCGCGCATTGTGACTGCCGAGCAAAAAGAGGCCGTCAGAAATTATCAAGCCGCCGCCGCTAACAAGAGCGATTTGGAACGCGCCGATTTAAACAAAGATAAAACGGGCGTGTTCACGGGCGCATATGCCATTAACCCCGTCAACGGGCGCAAAATCCCCGTGTGGACCTCTGATTACGTGCTGATGGGTTACGGCACGGGCGCGATTATGGCCGTGCCCGCGCACGACGAGCGCGACTATGCTTTTGCCAAAAAATTTGGTTTAGAAATTATTGAAGTTATCAAAAGCGAACAGGGCGTGGCTGACACCGCTTTCACGGGCGACGGTGAGCTGATTAATTCCGGCTTTTTAAACGGTCTGCACGTGCAAGACAGCAAAGCAAAAATGATTGCGTGGCTGACCGAAAAAGGGCTCGGCAAAGCCAAGACCACCTACAAACTGCGCGACTGGGTTTTTGCCCGCCAACGCTACTGGGGCGAGCCGATTCCCCTTGTGCATTGTGAGAAATGCGGCGTGGTCGCACTACCCGAAGACCAATTACCCTTACGCTTGCCCGAGATGAAAAATTTTGAGCCGTCGGGCACGGGCGAATCCCCGCTGGCTAACGCAACAGAGTGGTTACACACCACCTGCCCCAAATGCGGCGGACCGGCCTTGCGCGAGACAAACACCATGCCCCAATGGGCGGGTTCGTGCTGGTATTATTTGCGCTATATGGACCCGCACAATGATAAAGCACTTGTGGACGGCGAAATTGAAAAAGCGTACGGCCCGGTGGATTGTTACATCGGCGGGGCGGAACACGCGGTATTACATTTATTGTACGCGCGCTTTTGGCACAAAGTCCTGTATGATTTGGGAGTAGTGCATACCAAAGAGCCGTTCCAAAAACTGCGCCACCAAGGTATGATTTTGGCGTTCTCGTACCGTGACAAATTAGGCGCCTATCACGGTTATGACGAAATAGATTTCAAAGACGGTAAAGCGTTCTTAAAAACCACCGGAGAAGAACTTTCCCCCATGGTAGAAAAGATGTCCAAATCCAAGAAAAACGTCATCAATCCCGACGATATCTTGAAGGATTACGGCGCCGACGCTTTCCGTATGTATGAAATGTTTATGGGACCTTTTGAGGCGAGTAAACCTTGGGATATGAAAGGCATTGAGGGTATTGCGCGTTTCCTGCGGCGCATTGCGGCGTGGAACGACAGCGTCAAACTCACGACGGCCAGCAATCCCAAAGAAATTGAAATTTTGAAAAACAAAACCGTTGCCAAAGTAACCGACGATATTGAAAATTTGCGTTTCAATACCGCCATTTCCGCGCTGATGGTGCTGTTCAATGAAATCAGCAAATTAGACGCGCTCAGCCAAGATACGTTTGACACTTTCCTTAAACTCTTACATCCGTTTGCACCGCATTTGACCGAGGAAATTTGGCAAACCAGCGGACACAGCGGTTTTTTGGTCAAACAAGTGTGGCCGACGGCGGACGCCGGACTCATTGCGCAGGAAATGATAGAAATTGGCGTGCAGGTCAATGGCAAAGTGCGCGACCGTATTAAAATTGTTGCCACCGCGTCCAAAGAGGAAACGGAACAAGCCGCGCGCGCCAGCGAAAAAATCCAAAAGTATTTAGAAGGTACGGAAATTAAAAAAGTCATCATCGTACCCGGCCGCATTGTGAACTTTATTGCCGTACCCAAAAAATAGGAGAATTATGAAAAAAATAATCTTTGCGTTGCTGACCGCCGCGTGTGTGGCCGCCTGTGCCAGTGAAGGCGCTTATTACAAACCCCAAGCGCAAATTATGCCCCAGCATATTCGCAAAATTGCCATTCGGCCTATCTTAAACAAGACCGAAATTTTTGCCATGGAAGACAAATTGTATATAGAATTATACGATGAATTTTTGAAAAACGGCAGTTACCAAGTCGTCAAAGAAGACGACGGCGCCGAGGGCGTGATTATTACCACCATTACCCGCTATTTAAACGTGCCCGTGCAGTACGACAGCCAACTCATTCCTACCGTCTATAAAATGGACGTATGGTTGGACATCACGCTCATGGACAAAACTACCAATACACCCGTCTGGCGTGAGCCGGCCTTTTTGGGTACGCAAACTTATTCCGCGTCCACTCTGCCCGGCGGCATGACCGAACAGCAGGCACGCGAAT
>JAGCKY010000013.1 GCA_017647245.1 Elusimicrobiaceae bacterium | reverse complement strand
GGGTCTTTGCCGGAGAAAGCACCGCCCCCGTGCGGACAACGTCCGCCGTACGTGTCTACAATAATTTTGCGCCCGGTCATGCCGGTATCGCTTTGCGGTCCGCCGATGACAAATTTTCCCGTCGGATTAATTAAAATTTTGGTATCTTTATCCATCCATTTTTTAATGGCGGGCAAAATGGCAATCATCGCAATTTCTTCTTTGGATTTTTCGGTAATTTTTTTACCGGTGCGGTCCAAAATATCTTCGGTATGTTGGGTGGAAACTACGACGGTATCCACACGCAGCGGCTCGCCGTCTTTATATTCTACGGTTACTTGGCTTTTGGCGTCCGGCCCGATGTAAGGAAGCGTACCATTTTTGCGGGCCTTTTCTAAATTGCGCAAAATCTCGTTAGAAAGCACGAGCGGCAACGGCATATATTCAAAAGTTTCATCCACCGCATAGCCGACCATTAAACCTTGGTCGCCCGCCCCGCCGATATCTACCCCTTGGCTGATGTCCGGCGATTGCTTGCCGATGACGTTTACCACCGCGCAGGTATCTGCGTTAAATCCGTATTTGGCGTCGGTGTAGCCGATATCTTTTAACAAATTGCGTACGATTTGTTCTACATCCACCCACGTTCGGGTGGTGATTTCTCCGCCCACTACCACTAAACCGCGCGTAATATACGTTTCACACGCCACACGCGCCGCTTTATCTTTTTTCAAAATTTCATCTAAAATCGCATCTGAAATTTGGTCGCACACTTTATCGGGGTGGCCTTTGGAAACCGATTCAGACGTAAAAAAACAAGTACCTTGCTTAATCATACTCACTCCTCGCCGCTGAGGGGGACGGACATTTCATATAATACTTATTATACCAATTAAGGGGGACCCTTATGCTGACCAAACTGATTTCATGGAATGTAAACGGACTGCGCGCCGTAGAGAAAAAAGGATTTGCGGAATTTTTGAACTCGTGCGGGGCGGATATTTTGGCTGTGCAGGAAACCAAAGCGATGCCGGAACAACTGTCCGAAAATTTACGCGCACCGAAAGGGTGGCATGCCTATTTTTGCTCCGCCGAGCGCAAAGGATACAGCGGCGTGGCGGTGTATACGCGGCGTGAGCCGCTCAACGTAGGGTATGGCCTAGGCAATAAAGAATTTGACACAGAGGGCCGTACGCTGATTTTGGAATTTCCGACGTTTTTCTTTTTGAATATTTATTATCCCAACGGCGGGCAAGGGCCGGAGCGCATTGATTTTAAATTACGCTTTTATGACTGCTTTATGAAAAAAAGCAAAGAGCTTTTTAAGACGGGTAAAACGGTTATTGTCTGCGGTGATGTAAATACCGCGCATACGCCCATTGATTTGGCGCGGCCCAAAGAAAATGAAAAAAATACGGGATTTTTGCCTGAAGAAAGAGTGTGGATTGATAAATTTATCCAAGGCGGGTACACGGATACGTTCCGCTATTTTGTGCAGGACAGCGGGCATTACACCTGGTGGGATTACAAAACCGGTGCGCGCGCACGCAATGTGGGCTGGCGCATTGATTATTTTTTCATTGATACGCCGTCTGTAGGCAAACTGAAAAGTGCGGGTATGCTCACGGATGTGATGGGCTCGGACCATTGCCCCATTGAGCTGGTGGCGGATTTGTAAAAAATTTTTATGAATTAAAACTTGAATTTATTGAGTAAAAATATATACTATAAGTAGGCACTAATTAAGGAGGTCTTATTATGAAAAAAGGTTTTACGTTAATTGAACTGTTGGTAGTGGTTTTAATTATCGGTATTTTGGCAGCAATTGCCTTGCCGCAGTATACCAAAGCGGTAGAAAAGTCGCGCGCGTCGGAAGCCATTGGATATTTGGAATCTTTGGCGAAAGCGGAAATTTTATATAAGTTAAATACAGGTACGTTTACCCGCGATATTGATTCATTGGATTTTGAGCCGAAAATTAATACAGATCTTTTCCTTACGGCAATTGATATTCCGTCTTCTGTTTCAACTACGGGAACGAGCTTTTTCCAAGCACATGTTACGCGTAAAAAAGATCCGGAGACGGTCGGCAACTTGACGCTCTATACGTCATATCAATTAATTATTTCAATTGATGATGCGGGTAATATCTCACGCGTTTGTAAACAAAATAGTGAGCAATGCAAGGGTATGTTCGGATCTGTATGCACGGCGCAACAGCAAAGCGATTGGTGTTTTGAACCGGCTATTTTAGATGGGGGAGAGCTTTAGTAGAAGAGTTGAATTTATAAGAGCGAAAAAATCCCGGGTGTTATACCCGGGATTTTTTGTGCGCAATAAAGTTTATTTACTTCCCGTGCTGCAAAAGCCGCCGGCGCCGCGTGCGGTATCGGACAGTTCGGCCACTTCCGTAAAGTCCGGATACAAGGTCGGCAAAACGACGAGTTGCGCTACTTTTTGTCCGGCTTCAAATATAAATTCCGTATCGTTTAAATTGTACATGCACACAATCAATTCACCGCGATATGGCGCGTCCGCCAGCCCGGCCATGGCCTTAATACCTTTGCTCTCTACTGAGCTTTTGCCCCAAATGATGCCCGATGTATTTTCGGGTAGTTCCACGGCTACACCCGTGTGCACGTGCGTTACCGCATGCGGCGGCAAAACCGTACGTTCTACTGCAAATAAATCAGCGCCGGAATCGGTCGGATGGGCGCGGCGGGGGAGTAAAGCGTTTGGATGTAATTTTTTTACGTTCATAATTTTCCTATTTGAGTTTTGCAATTTGTGTTAAAGCGTTTAGTGCAATTATTTTTTCATCTTGATTTTGCGAATTGGATAAGACAGCAATAGAAGCAATTAATCCTTTAAGCAAAAGTATATCTAAATTGCGGTCATTGGTATAGACATATGCTTGGTCGCTACCCAACACGCCTGCCATATACGCCGCCGCGCGCGCGGCATTGATGCGTACATTTATGTTTTTATTCGTCAGCGATTGTTTGATAGGTTCAATGGCATTACCCGTCATAAAACCTAAAGCGAGTGCATAAGTAGTGGCGGCCGGAGCAGTGTAGGTAGTTTTCAGCCCTTTGACCAGAGTGTCTAAAGTCCATTGCTGATTTTTGGCCAGAGCTTGTGCAATCGCGGCGGCCGCTTCGGGATTGGTTTCGCTCTTGGCCATTTTGAGTAATTCTTTAGCGGCTGATTTATCTTGTAAATCACCCAGCCACGCCGCGGCAGCACCGCGCAGTTGCGGTTGGTCCGATTGGGCCGCGGATTTTAAATAGCGCAAGGTTTGTTTATCATTGGCGGAAATAAAATTCATCGCGCGTTGGGCAAAAGCCGGGTCATAAATGTAGAGCT
>JAGCKY010000145.1 GCA_017647245.1 Elusimicrobiaceae bacterium | reverse complement strand
GCGAAGAAGAAAACAAATACTTGCAAAATTTATTTGCCGAAGTATGGCGCTCGTATTATCCCAACAAATCCAAAGAAGTGCTGGATTTTATGAGCATGGAAGCCATGCCGGTGTTTAAAATGGCCGGGCTGACGTCGGCTGAACAAGAACGTGAAATGGCCGGATATTTGCGTGGTATTATTAAACAAGACGGCGTTGCTTGCGAAGGCGTAAAAAAATTAATTCCCAGCAAAAAAGCAACCGAGCAAGCGTCCGGGCGCTGTGCGCGGGCTTTATCGGCGATATTACCGTTGGGTATTGTGGGCCAAGAAGCCAACGGATCAGACCGCGCAGATGCCGCTTTAATCAGCGACTTGATGCAACGCAGTGAACAAGCTATCGCAGGAACCGAAGTGTTTATGGCAGGCGTCTCTGCTTTAATCGGTTTGAAAGGTGATAAAGAATTGGCCACTATTTTGGTATATGCGCCGATTCCTGTACGCTGGCGCCAATCGTATGAAAAAGAAGCATTAAATTGGATTAGCGACGGAATGTTCCATCCGATTACTAAAACGGTGCAAATCGCTGCCGCTAACGTGCATGACGAATGGGAATATGACAGTTTTGCACAGAATATAGAAAATTCTTTTTACGATGAAAATTCCGCTAAACCGGGTAATATATTCTATGATTTGGGCGCGTTTTTAACGGAGCAATCCGCAAAAGATGCCGCCGCGAAATCCGTTTTGGAAAAAGTAATGCGTACTAACTTGAAATATAGTTGGGACACCGCCAGTAGAAATCAAGATATTTATCCTTCCATGCCCTTTAAGATGTTTATGATGGGGGCCTTATCAAAAGGTTACCGCGTTTCCATTAACGTGGGTGACCATTTCCGCACAGGCAAGCCGAAGATTACCGACGCATATGGGGTCACGTGGGACGCGGCACAATTTAAGAAATGGCACGAGGCAGACGCATACCGTATGGCCAATTGGGCTTGCGGACGGTCGGGCAATTTACATACGCCTAATGGTATTAGCCAAACAGGTTTTGTATTAAGCGGTTTATTGACTAAATTGGATAAAGATACTTCTTTACCCCCCGGCGTATATAAATGGGTAAAAACCGAATTAACAAACGCCTACAATAAGGAATTAAGAGCGTGTGACGCGGCTTTCAAATCTTCTGCGCAGGCAGGCGATGAAAAATATGCCGTGTTGCATAAAACGGGTTCGCAAGCCAAATTGCCGGGTGACGCGGACGTGCAGGCCTATAGTGCTAAATATGATGCTTCGCAAGCTAAACTCAAACGTGCTGACCGCTGGGGTGCAGGTGCTCGCTGGACTGCTTTTGCAATTGATATGGCCTTGTTATTATGGTTGGTTTGGGATATTGTCATAGTGGGCTTACGGGGCATTGTTACTTCGGGGCGTTCTGTTTATTTAGTGGTTAAAGATGCACGCGCTATGCAAGGTACGGCACGCGTGAGAAGTTTGTTGCGTTCGCAACGCTTGGCGCGTTACGGTACTAGCAGCGGTTGGAAAGTTTTTAAAGGAAAGACAAATTTTAATTTAGCTAAACTTAAATTAGATTTAACGCCGGACAGTTTGTTGTCCGTCGCACAAAAAGAAGCGATGCAGAGTATGCGCGGCAGTTATGCGGCCTATTTGAGAACGTCGTCTGCTGCCGCATCGGGAAAAGCACCGGCTACTTTGCCCGAAGTATTTCCGCAAAGCCAATGGGAACGCGCCGCAGCATTGACGAAACAGGAACTTCCGTTAGTATCTGAAATTCCCGCTAAAATTCGTTCGCGTGCCAGTGCGAGAGCCGATTTTGCAGATAAAAATATGCTTTATGAATTGGGCCCTGCGGTTTCGGAGAAACGCGCCGCGGACCAAAAAGCTTTAATAGATCGGCATCGTAGCAACGGAACGCTCATAGAACGGGACGGATATTTGTATGCCGCTAAAGGGCAAAAATTGCCCAGTTCATTAGTACCTGTAGAACAAGGATTACTAGCTAAACCGGTAGATCCGGCCATACAGCAAGCGCGTTTGGCTAAAGAGGCACAAGTGCGTGCAAACTTTGCTGCTAAAAATGATTTGTACGAATTAGGTCGGAAAATACAGGTGAAAGATGATCCCGCGGTTATTTGGCATCGCAATACCGGTTCTTTGGTGGAGCACGAGGGCTATTTATATGGCCGCAAAGATGTCATGGCGCAAATGCCAAAGGTATTAACCGAAGATTTAGAAGCCGCTAAAGTAATCCAACAAACTACACTGGATAAAGTGACTTTAGGCAGAGCCAGCAAGTTTAAAAATCTTGTTCACAAGACAAAAATGGCGGTAAGTACTTTCTTGACTTCCGCTATGTTGGTGACGGCATCTCCTGCGGCGCAAGCACATTTGGCTAGCCCCGTACAGACCGAAATGGTGGCCGCCGTTGCGGCTACTCCGGTGGAAGCATCTCCCATTATATTGGATCCTGCTGTAGCGGAAAAAGGACGTGCCGGCGCCTTAATTATGGGCGGTCGTTCTTCCACGGTGGCTTCTGTAGAACAGATTGCCGAAAAATTGGCTGTACAACGTTTAGCGCAACCGGAACAATTTAAAGCATTCCAGTTGTTTATGGAAAATAAACAAGCCATGCAACTGGCACGCAATGCGGTCGTGTTAAATGGCATGCGGGAAGGGGTATCTCCTTTCTGGAATAAGTATCAGTTGGCGATGTACGACTTTTCGCATCCATTTGAAGGGGTACGCCAGAAAATAGCAGAGAGCCGCTTATCCAATAATGTTTTCTATCAGGAATATCTGCGCACGGTTCAAGCGGAAGAAGAATTAGCCGCGCAACGGGAAGCTGAAGCGAGAGAACTTGAACGTCAAGCACGTCAAATGGAAGGTCAGTTGCGGCCTGCTTATGCCAGCGGCTATTTATATAGCGGATTGCCGGTTCAAAAAATTGTTGAATCCACCGCGGCCAATACGCGTGCGCGGACAATTTTATCCGCCCCAACTCCTTTGCTGACGGACTTGCGCAGTATTTTAAACGGTCAGGCCAGTGTCACGTATAAAAAACGAGCGCTGTTATCTTTGTATCGTCAGGGTGCATTGGATAAGACGATTCGTAATTTCTCCAAAGATGTAAAAGAAAAATTGGATAGAGCGGAATTGGAATCGCGCTATACCGACTCTACAGATAAATTAGAGAACGTATTATTTAACTTGTGGAATTTGGGATTCTTTACCAAGGCCATTAATGGTTTGCGCAATTTGGCGATGGGCGAATCTTCCCAATTACTGCAAAGCATTACGGCGGATGAAAGTTTCGCGGTAGAGTCCCGCGCGATTTATGATCAAACCCCTGTATTATCTCCGCAGTCGGCTTTGTTTGCCGGGGTGGTATCCAGCTTAAAAGGGGTTGATAAAGCGTTGGTTCTGGCCGGAACACGTGAAAACGGCTTTGCACTTAAAAATGCCGGCAACGGTACGACAAAAGGCGGTTATGTATATTATGCCAATAATATCCCGGTGTATTTCCGTAATGTACAAGGGAACATCAGCGCACAACCGGTAGCCATTTTGACGCAACCGCAAAGCACTTGGTTTGCCAAAGCTTTATCCAGAGTGGGTTTATCTTCCCCATTAGGGGTGCGGGTACCTAAAGGGATGGTGCTGGCTATTGATGAAACCGGAAAATGGAAATTTGTGCGTATGCCGGGCTTTGAAGAAGACATACAGCAAAGTAAGCCCTCGCGCAAAATTCAAGCGGAAATTTATGAAAAGGGTTCTGCTCCCAAAGCATTAGATACCCCCTACTCCACGACGGATATGTTGGCAATTGCCAAAATGTTGGACGCGGACCCGAACATTAATTTCCAATTATTGTTAAATCCGTCTTCTTCGTTCCAACAATTTATTAATGCCATGGCGCTGGGCATTGGTCTAAACGCGGACGGTGTATTAACCGGTCCGTTAAAAAGAACGGTTAATAGTACGGCCGGTGCGGAAGGCATCAGCGGTATTGGGTATGTAACCCCGTGGATTGCGGGTTGGGCTTTGCCGAGAATGACCAATTGGGGTATCGGTAAGAGCTTGGCTGTCATCTTGTCTGTTTCCACGGCGGCATTGGCTGTTTCGTGGGGATTGTTAGGGTTTAACGGACAAGTCGTGTTGGATGCGGCAGGTCACGCCATTCCTTATTCATTGGCCAAACTGGCTGTTCCGATGGTGGTTATGGTGTTGGGCGCCAGTTTGATGCGTACAATTAAGAGCTTGGTCTTGAACTATAACAAAGACCCGCAAACCCGTACGCGCGCCTTTTTAAGATTCTCCTCTTTCCAACAAGCGTCGCGTGCGGCCTTGG
>JAGCKY010000144.1 GCA_017647245.1 Elusimicrobiaceae bacterium | reverse complement strand
ATTGGCGTGGTACTACGTCGCCACCGAGCGTGCCAAGAGAAATCCGTCCATAAAAGTGCCCAGCAACAAACTGGCCAGTTCGTACAAATCCATTGATTTTACGGTGTGTAGCGCCATAGACGGGCAATTGCTGGAATAAAAGAGAATTTATCGGACGTTTGTTGAAAACCGCAACTTTTTGTTGCGGTTTTTCTTTGTTTGAAAAAAGTGCGAGTGGGGCTTGACTTGTTTTTTTTTTTTGGTACAATGGCAAGCGTAGGGACATCAAAACAAAAGGAGAGAGCATGAAAAACCGCGCATTTACGCTAATAGAGCTGTTAGTCGTTGTATTAATTATAGGTATTCTGGCGGCGATTGCTTTGCCAAAATATCAAGTGGCGGTCGCCAAGACGCGGTACCAACAACTTAAAGTGGCGGCAGATGCAATACAAAAAGCCCAAACCGTGTATTATTTGGCTAACAACAACTATCCGACGGATTTTGATGCATTGGATATTTCGTTGGGAGAACCTATAGAGACTGCTACAACAGAAGTGGAGGGGTTCGGATTTCAAACTAAAGTTACGTTTAACTGGGGATACTGCAATTTAAGCTCTTATAGTTCGCGTATTCAATGTAAGACTTCTTATCAAAATGTACCCACCTATACTGTGTATCCTGCTGCGAGGTTTTGTAACGCGAATGTACAGAACGCCATTGAACAGCAAGTGTGCGCCGGTGACACGGGCGCGGTTGGGGACGGCGGCTCATACAGATATCCTTAATTGCAGTTTACAACGAAGTAGGGCTTTTTAATAAGAAAAATAAGGTGCGGGTGGGGCTTGACTTGTTTTTTTTTTTTGGTACGATATGGGGGTACGGGACATCAAAACAAAAGGAGAGAGTATGAAAAATCGCGCATTTACGCTTATAGAGTTGTTAGTCGTTGTTTTAATTATCGGTATACTGGCGGCCATTGCCCTGCCGCAATATCAAAAGGCAGTGGAAAAAACACGCGCAGCCGAGGCAATGACAGTGTTAAAAACGATCGCGGGGGCAGAAGAGGTTTACTATTTAACCAACGGAAGTTATACGCTAGCCGCAGAAGAATTAGATGTAGAAATTCCGCAGAGTAAGTATTTTGATTATTCCTTAAGTGCTATGGGTGTTACTGGCACGAGAAAAGACGGTTCATATTTATTGGCATTTCGTTATCAGTTTCAAGCAGAGCCTACTAAAAAGCGTTACCGTATTATTTGCGGAGTTGCCGAAGCACAATTAGAAGAAAAAGCAAAGGATATTTGTAAACGGTTGGGCGCGGATATTTCTAAAAGTGATTCTAAGAATGGTCGTTGGGCTATTGTAGAATAATTTTTGAATAAAATAAGGTGCGGGTGGGAATCGCCTTGCGATGGAACATGCGGATTTTTCAAACCAAAAAAGATTTAGTTCTAGGCGCGAACGAGGGAAGTATACTGTGCGAAGCGGCGCGGATTTTTCAAAGAATTTTGTTTTTATGACGAGGCATCGGCGACCGAGAGTACAGGTTCTTTCAAAGTAATTTTTCGTTATTCTAGGAGCGAGTAAGGGAGAAATACTGTAGGAACTCCGCGAAGCGGGAAGTATCCGACCAAACGAGCAACAACGAAGTAGGGCTTTTTAATAAGAAAAATAAGGTGCGGGTGGGAATCGAACCCACGAATAAGAGTTTTGCAGACTCTCGCCTTACCACTTGGCCACCGCACCGTTACAAAAACATCAATTTGTTACATATATTATAGCAAAAACGAAGCCCTTTTCAAAAATGACTCGCTTTTACCGTCGGAAAAAAGAAATTTTAAATTACCCCTTGACATTTTTCATTTTCCGCTTATACTAGCAGTAAGGGAACGCAAACAGGGACCTCTTTTTAAGGGTTATGCTCCGTGATGGGGCGCGGCGTTCCCCCTTTTTTGTGCGCAAATTCCGTTCAAACGGGGTTTGCGCTTTTTCGTATTTGTGCACGGCAACAGAATTTTGTATAATAAAAGAAAGAGTTGTTTGACTGTCTACCGCACGCAAAAAACCCTTTTTCACAAAGGGGTTATTTTTTGTATAATATAATGGACGTCTTTTGCGGGCGTAGTTCAATGGTAGAACGTCAGCCTTCCAAGCTGGTCACGTGGGTTCGATTCCCATCGCCCGCTTTTCAGACCTGCAAAAGGCAAACAAAATTTAGACGTGTATAACGCTAAATGCTGGGGTAGCTCAGCTGGTAGAGCATCTCCATGGTAAGGAGAAGGTCGTGGGTTCGATTCCCATCCCCAGCTTGTTTTTAAAAGACTCAAAACGTAGTTACAGAAGTAAACTAAATACAGGAGAACTAAATAAATGGCAAAGGAAAAATTTTCCCGCAGCAAACCGCACGTGAACGTCGGTACCATTGGTCACGTAGACCACGGTAAGACCACGCTCACCACGGCCATTACCAAAGTATTGGCCAAAGAAGGTAAAGCCAAAGCGATGGCTTACACGGATATCGCCAAAGGCGGTGTGGTCCGTGACGCTTCTAAAATCGTAACCGTGGCCGTTTCTCACGTAGAATATGAATCTGACAAACGCCACTATGCACACATTGACTGCCCGGGACATGCTGACTATATTAAGAACATGATCACCGGTGCTGCCCAAATGGACGGCGCTATCTTGGTAGTCTCTGCTGTAGACGGCCCGATGCCGCAAACCCGCGAGCACGTACTTTTGGCCAAACAGGTAAACGTACCCAAATTGGTCGTTTTCTTAAACAAAGTAGATTTGATGGAAGATGCCGAAATGTTGGACCTCGTGGAAATGGAAATCCGCGAACTGTTGTCCAAATATGAATTTGACGGCGACAATACCCCCATCGTACGCGGCTCTGCCTTGAAAGCCATTGAAGGTGACCAAGGTGAACTGGGCGAACCCTGCATCCACCGCTTAATGGAAGCTTTGGACAGCTGGATCCCCGAGCCGAAACGCGATACCGATAAACCGTTCTTGATGGCTGTAGAAGACGTGTTCTCTATCACCGGCCGCGGTACCGTAGCCACCGGTCGTATTGAACGCGGTAAGGTGCATGTGGGTGATGCGTTGGAAATCATCGGTTTCCGCGATAACATGAGCACCGTTGCTACCGGTATTGAAATGTTCCGCAAATTGTTAGACGAAGGTATCGCCGGCGATAACGTAGGTATTTTGTTGCGCGGTATTGAAAAAAACCAAGTGGAACGCGGACAGGTTTTGGCTGCGCCGAAATCTATTACCCCGCACAAACACTTCATGGGCCAAGTATACATCTTGAAGAAAGAAGAAGGCGGCCGCCATACCCCGTTAACACCGGGTTATAAACCGCAATTCTACTTGCGCACCACCGACGTTACCGGCGAACTCAACTTCAAACAAGAAATGATTAGGCCGGGCGAGAACGCCGAAATTGAAGAAAAACTCATCACCCCGGTCGCTATGGAAGAAGGATTGCGCTTCGCCATCCGCGACGGCGGTCACACCGTGGGTGCTGATGTAGTCACCAAAATCATTGAGTAGTTCTATTGTTTAGTTCACTGTTACAGGGGCATTGGTCCGCCAATGTCCCTGTAGGTATCATTAAGTGGACACAATTTATTAAGGAAAAGTAAGATGGCAACCAACGAAAGAATCAGCATCGCCTTGGCTTGCACCGTATGCAAGAACAAAAATTATTACCAAGTGCGCGGCAAAAAGAAAGATTATAAATTAGAAGTCAACAAGTTCTGCAAGAAATGCGGCAAAAGCACCTTGCACAAAGAGACCAAGGCTTCTTAATAGATTTTGGGGGAGCGTCGGTTAACTGGTAAACCACCGGTCTCCAAAACCGGGACTGAAGGTTCGAGTCCTTCCGCTCCTGCCAGTTTTGCAAAGGATACGATATGAAGAAAGTAATTGATTTCCTCAAAGAGTGCACCGCTGAGATGAAAAAATCTACGTGGCTGTCTCGCAAAGAGGTAGTGCAATCCACCATTTTGGTGGCAATTGTGGTCGCCTTGACCTCTGCCTATGTGGGTTTTATTGACTTCGGTTTGACCAAACTGTTGGGCGTATTTGTGGGAGGCCGCTAATGGCTGAAGAAAAAAATTGGTACGTAGTACATACCCAAACCGGGCACGAAGATAAAGTGCGCGAAAAAATTTTGTTACAAGCCGAAGTACAGGGCTTTAACGACCGCGTATTTAATGTGCTCGTGCCGACGGAAGAAGTGGTGGAAGTCAAGCAAAACAAAAAAGTCCTTCGCAAACGCAAATTCTTCCCCAGCTATATCCTGGTGCAAATGATTTTAACCAGCGAGTCCTACTGGTTTATCAAAAATGTAACGGGCGTGACGGGATTTTTGGGTGACCCCAACCCGGTACCGTTACCGGAAGAAGAAATTGCCGGTATTGTGGAACTGACCGAGGAAGGCGGCAAACCCAAACACGTGGTCCGCTTTGAACGCGGCGAGAGCGTGCGCATTACCGAAGGTCCGTTCAAACATTTCATCGGCAAAGTGGACGAAGTCAACGAGCAGAAAAACAAACTCAAAGTATTGGTCACCGTCTTTGACCGCGTGGCCCCGGTGGAGTTGGATTTCCTGCAAGTGGAAAAGAACTAATTTTGGTCCGCAGTTGCGGACACTTGTAGTAAAATTATTGGAGTAAAAAATGGCAAAAGAGAAAAAAATTAAAGGTTACATCAAGCTGCAAATCCCGGCGGGATCAGCCAATCCGGCACCCCCGGTAGGCCCGGCCTTGGGTCAGCATGGTGTAAACATCATGGAATTCTGCAAACAGTTCAACGCCAAAACAGCGAAACTGGAAAAAGGTATTAAGATTCCGGTCGTCATTACGGTATTTGAAGACCGCTCTTTCACCTTCATCACCAAGATGCCGCCGATGGCTGTACTAATCGTTAAAAAATTAGGTTTAGCCAAAGGCTCCGGCGCGCCGCACACAGACACAGTGGGTAAGAGTACCCAAAAACAGTGCGAAGAAATCGCCGCCGACAAACTGCCCGACCTGAACACGAAAGACATTAAACAGGCCGCCGAAATGGTAAAAGGCACCGCCCGCAGCATGGGTGTAGACGTAGTAAAATAAATTTAAATTGAGGCAGGGCGAAAGCCCTTTACGACCTAAGGAGTTTTAAGATGGGAAAAAGAATGGAAGCTGCCAAAAAAGCGTTTGACGCCAGCAAAACCTACAGTTTTGACGAAGCGGCTAAAATCGTAAAAGAAAATGCGAAAGCCAAATTTGATGAAACCGTAGAATTGCACGTCAGCTTAGGCATTGATACCAAAAAAGCCGACCAACAAGTGCGCACGACTGTCGTGCTGCCGCATGGTACGGGTAAAACAAAACGCATCGCCGTTATCGCCAAAGGTGAAAAAGCGCAAGAAGCGCAAAAAGCCGGAGCCGATAAAGTAGGCGCGGAAGACATTGTGGACGAAGTTATCAAAGGAAAAATTGACTTTGATGTATTGGTTGCCACTCCGGACACAATGAAAGATTTGGCCAAAGCCGCCAAAATCTTGGGTCCGCGCGGACTGATGCCGAACCCGAAAAGCGGTACGGTTACGTTTGATTTAGCCAAAACGATTGCTGAACTCAAAGCCGGCCGTGTGGAATTCAAAGCAGATGCCTACGGTATCGTGCACACCGTCATTGGTAAAGCGTCTTTTGACGCGGCCAAATTGGCGGAAAATGCAAAAGCAGTAATGGACACCATTCTTCGTGTAAAACCCAGCACCTCTAAAGGGGTTTATGTGAAGAGCATTTCCATGAGCTCTACGATGGGCCCGGGTTTGTTCATTGAGAACAAATAAGTCTCTTTTGCAAAGAGTGCTAAAACCCCCCGACACATCGTCGGGGGTTTTTATATAACATAAATCAGTTGTAATAATACCAACCATATGTCGGCTCGGCGTTGGTTTCTGCTTTACATAACTGATGATTAAGCGCATTTGTATCAGCGCCATACGCTACACAGACAGCGCGCCGGCTGTTTAATACAAACAGATAAGACATATTAATTGCATCATTTTTACAGTAGACGTAAGGTGACGTACGTTGTGGAACCTCTAACAAACATACTCCCCATTTGAAGTGCTGGACGGATTGATTAAAATTTTTATCGGTAGCTCCTGTGCCGTAAAAACCCAAATCGGCAAAACTATCGGCATATTCGTTATTGGCTAAATAATAAATTTTTTGTGCATCGGCGATACCGCGGGTCATATTTTTTAAGGTGGCATATTTTGTTTTCATCACCGCTTTTTTATATTGCGGCAACGCAATAGCGGCTAGTATACCAATGATTAGCACAACGACTAACAACTCTATTAGTGTGAATGCTTTTTTGTTCATAAGTTTTCCTCTCTTTCGTCACCCCGCAGTGTCTTTGTGCGGGGTATAAGGTTGTTTCTGTTCCGGCCTATATTGCGCACTCCAACACTGCGCAATGACGAGGCCGGAAAAAATCTCTAAAACCTTGCACCTATAGTGCAAGGGGCCAGAAGCAAAAAACAATATCCGGGCAAACCAGCCCCAAAAAAAGTATACCAAAAAAAAAAAACAAGTCAAGGGGTAGCAACAAAAAAAAGAAAGCATCTGTTAATCAAAAATTAATAGCGGTTGTGATGACGTAGCCAAGAAAGAAAAGCCAAGGCCTTTTCTTTTTGCGACTCGGATAAATCTCCGTGAGAAAAATAAGCCCCATTGTCCAAAAAGTGCAATTCGGCGTTTTGCTCGCCGCATTGAATAAAAACCTCTTTTTCCGTTCCCAATGCTTGCGAAAAAACACAAGAATTACGCGTCTTTTCCGCTGAAAAAAGATTTTGTTGGTAGGGATGAAAACAAGCTTTTGACAGCGCCGCATAAGCCAGCGAAGGAGGCAAATCTATATGCGTAGTATCGCCGGTAAAAATCGGTACGCGGGGGCCGTTTATGATAAGCAAAGGAACGCGCACCTTTGCGCCGGAACCAAAGCGGCCGTATTGCTCGTGCGTGACGGGAGAAGGATTGCGGTGGTCTGAGGTAATGACTATCAACGTATTTTTCAACAAATCTTTTTGCGCCAAACGGTCTATAAAGTTTTTTAAAGCCGCATCTATAAATAAAAAAGTTTTTTCAAAATCATTTTTTCCGGTAAGAGGATCGGTATAGGGCAGATGTCCGGTAGTTGTTTCCAAAAACATCAGATAAGGCGTATCGTTTGAACGGGAAGCTATCCATTTTTCCGCGCGGGCAAATAAAACATCGTCGGAAACGGAATTAAATATAAAACGTTTTTTGCCTTGGTAAAAAGGGTCTGTATCGTCGGAAATTTCATCAAAACCTGCCCGCTGCAAAATTAAATCTTTAAACAAAACCTGCTGGGCAGAAGTAAAAAAGGCGGTATGGTATCCTTCCTGTTTAAACAAACGTGGTAAAGTGTTTTGATAGAACTTAGGTTCTTTATAAAAATTGGTGATTAAATAATAACAAATGGCAGGTATGCCAGTTAAGACGCTAAACAAATTTTGGCTGGTGGTATAATTGGTGGCGTGGTGGCGCATAAAAGCTGTGTGACGGCGGGCCAATTGATCTAATTGCGGGGTTAAATGCCCTAGCCCGTCGGAAAAGTATTGACTCATGTGAGAAGATACGGATTCCAATAGTATCACAATGACATTTTGGCGGGAATTTAAACCGTCCTGACATTGATAAGTCAATTCCGAATAGGGCATATCCATTACAGGGCCCGGTAATTGCGCGGGGGTTTGAAAATAGGTGTATATCCAATCGGTAAGATGATTTTTTTGTTGGTCGTTTTTTACAAATACGGGAGAAATATGCCAGCAAAGTAAACAAAGCGCGGCAATATACAAGAGTTTTGTTTTTTTATAAGGCAGGGTATATTTATAGCCCACAACGCATATAAAAGCCCAGCTAATCCACAAAACTATCGTGCAAATTCCCGCCGGACTAAGCAAATAAGCCCAAATAAGCGGCCCGGCAGAAAACAAAACGCCGCCCCCTTGGGCAAGCTGTTCAAAAGCAAAACGCACATTGAATAGTTGTATCAATGCGGCATCTACACTTTCCAACAGCAGAAAAAAAGAAACCGCCCCCATACAAAGCAGTTTGCCGTATTTATTAGACAAATTCCAAATCAAAGCGCTTGCGCCCGTACACAGGATAAATCCCCACGCATGCAATTGTAGCAGTACCCCGGTATAAGTCCAACCGGGATTTAGGAAAAACGCATTTAAACGGTCCGAAAAAGCAAAGTGTTTAAGTAGGCCATAAGCCAATACACTGATGACACAGAACAGGTAAAGAAAACACAGCGGCG
The DNA here is from genome assembly GCA_017647245.1 of Elusimicrobiaceae bacterium. Taxonomy (GTDB): domain Bacteria; phylum Elusimicrobiota; class Elusimicrobia; order Elusimicrobiales; family Elusimicrobiaceae; genus Avelusimicrobium. Next base: position 1,085 of record JAGCKY010000144.1, on the reverse strand, counting down.
ATACGCGGGGAAATTTAATTTTCATACCGTAAGACAGACGTAAATGGATTTATAACATTATATCAAAAAGGATTTGACTGTAAAATCGGCGCGGTAGCAAGTAAATATAAATTGTTACAATAAAGTATGTTTAAAAAAGCGCGTGTCATTTTATGTATGGTGTTTTTTGCCTTGTCGTTGGCGGCAGAGGTGGGCATTGTGTCGGTTACCGACCAAGACAAACACACGCAAAAAGAAGATTTTTGGCATACCTTTGAGTATTATATTATGCCGCCCACGGGCCGGATCAGCAAATGCCAAGCTACGCGCGTAGCCAAAAATTGGTTTGCCACCGCGGCGCATTGTGTGGCGGACACGTGTAAAGACGGCTGCACCTTACGCATGGATTTATTGGAACAGCCGATATCGGTTTTTGTGGACGGGAAACACAGCGCCAAAAAACCGATTGTCTATGTGCATCCGGCGTACGCGGGTAATAAATCTATCGCGCATGATTTTGCGCTGATTAAAATGGATTTGTCATTATTACCGTCGCGCTATTACCGGCGGCCGACGGGAAAACAAACCGAAAACGTAGGTATTTCCCGCGCGGAATTTCAAAATTTTCTGGCAAAAAATCCTACCGCCCAGCGCGAATTTAACCGCGCATTACGCCCGGATTTACCGCCGATACTCGTGTTTGACGATGCCACCAAACGCATAGACCGCAAGCTCTCTGTTGTGTCTATTTTCGGTGGAAAACGCAGTATTTTGCAAAACCCGTATCCCACCGACTATGTCAAAGAAATCGGCTTTGCCTATACGCAAAATTTCGGCGTGAAACAAGGCATGAGCGGCTCGGGCGTGATGACCAATACCGGTGAGCTGGCAGGCATTATTTCGGCCTATTTGGTGGTGCAAATGCCCGGGGGCAAGCAGACGGGCGATTATTTTATGTTCCCGGTATTTAACAAAGATTTGACGGATTTTATGGAAGAAACCATGGGCAGCGATTATTACAAAATGGACCGCAAAGACGCCTCCCCCAATTACGTGGTCCGCAGCTCGAAAAATCACACGGCTGTTATTCAAGCGGTTAAAAATTT
>JAGCKY010000143.1 GCA_017647245.1 Elusimicrobiaceae bacterium | reverse complement strand
TTTGATGGGCACTTTGGAAGATAAAGGCATTCAAGTAGTAGATGACAAGAAATCTAAATCCGCTGAAAAAGAAATCATGACTGAAGACTGGTCCTCCAGTCCGGACATTTCCAACTCTATCCGCATGTATTTGTCCGAAATGGGCCGCGTACCTTTGCTCAGCCGCGACGAGGAAGTTACCCTCGCGCGCAACATCCGCGAGCGCGAACGGGAACTGCGCAAAATGGTATTGGAATCGCCAATTACCATGCGCGAAATTTGCAACTGGGAAGAACTCGTTGACCAAGATGAAATGACCACCAAAGAGCTTATGCCGCGCGGTAAACGCACCACGCGCGAGCTTAACAATATGCGCAAAAAGCTTAAAGAAGCGGCGCAATTTATCGGCAAGCGCGAGCAGGAAATTACCAAACTGATGAAAGAATTGCGCACCGGCAATTTAACCGAAAAGAAACGCAATCACCACATTGACCTCGTGCAAGCCAAACAAAAAGAAGTGGTGGCGCGTATCATTAAACTGAATTTGAACCAAAATAAAATCAAACGTCTGACCAATAAAATCAAAAACTTGGCCGACCGCTTAAACGAAGCCGTCAATGATATGCAGCGTTTTGATGATTATTTTGGTCCGTATGCGCAAGTGAAAAAACTGGTCAATCAGTTTAAAAATCACCGCATCACGCCCAAAGAATTTAAGAAACAAACCAAATTTTCCTTGGAAGAATTGGAGCGCGCCCTAGCCAACATTGAAACTGTACGTGCCCGTCATGCCCGCATGGTGGAAGCCTTGCCCATGACGGAAAAAGAATTTTTGGCGTTTAATGACCGCATCGTATTTTTTGAGGATATGATTTTGCAGGATAAATTAAAACTCATTAAAGCCAACCTGCGCTTAGTAGTATCTATCGCCAAAAAACACGTCAATTCCAATTTAGAACTGTCCGACCTGATTCAAGAGGGTGGTTTGGGGTTGATGAAAGCGGTGGAAAAATTTGAATATAAACGCGGTTTTAAATTTTCCACGTATGCCACATGGTGGATTCGTCAAAGCATTAACCGCGCCATTGCCGACCAGGCCAACACGATCCGCATTCCGGTGCACATGAAAGAATTGGTATCCAAACTGACCAAAGTAACCAATAAATTCCGTCAGGAATTTGGCCGCGAACCAACGCTGGAAGATTATTCCAAGACCATGCGCCTCTCTGCCGAAAAGGTCAAAAGCGTACTGAAAATTATGCAAGACCCCATCTCGCTTTCTACGCCTATCGGTGAAGATGAAGATTCCAATTTGGAAGATTTTATTGAGGATAAGAGCGGGCCGACCCCGACGATGTCGGCGGTGGACTTTTTGCGCAAACAAGAAGTGGAAGACGTGCTCAATACCTTGTCTGAGCGTGAAGCCAAAATTATCCGCTTGCGTTTTGGCATTGACTCGGGCTATCCGCGCACCTTGGAAGAAGTGGGCAAGATGTTTAACGTCACGCGCGAGCGTGTGCGCCAAATTGAGGCCAAGGCGATTCGCAAACTGCGTCACCCCAGCCGCACCAAGATGCTCAAAGATTATAATGAGTAATACAAAGGGCCCCGCAAGGGGCCCTTTGTACGAAATACATATACACTTAATTTAATTTATAATGAGCCCAGTTTGCGTTTTCCCACGCATAAGTGCCGCCCATGCTTTGACAAATTTCTCTCGCTCTTTGATTGTCCGGTTTGGTGGAGCAATATCTGTCTCCCGGCTCATTATTAAACGATGGGTTCTCTTTCAAAAAGTGCATATAGGTAATTGCTCCCGTAGAATCAATAAATTGGACATTCGAAAAACCATAATTAAGCATTATCGCGCCATAACTACAAGTATATTTGGCGGTATAAGCATTCCCGTCATCTTGACACCCTTCCAAAGGAGCGGAAACATCCAGTGAATCAAAATCGGTCGCAAAAGTACCGTTTGCCAAATAATAAGCTTGCTGGGCTTGATAAATACTTTCTACCAAAGGAATCCCCTGATATAAACGTGCCTTTAACACTGCCTTTTGATATTGCGGTAGTGCCACCGCAGATAAAATACCAATGATTAATACTACTACTAACAACTCAATGAGCGTAAACGCTTTTTTATTCATAAGTTCTTTTCCTCTATGCGTCATCCCGGACATGGATCCGGGATCCAGCGTTGTTCATAAAGAAAAAACAACCTCTATAAACGGCCCTGGATTGCGGGTCCACGCCCGCAATGACGACTTTAAAATTAACCACTACCCCTATATCGTACCAAAAAAAAAAAACAAGTCAAGGGGTATTTTTGCCGACGGAAAAGCACAACAAAAAAGCCCCACTCAAGGAGTAGGGCTCTTACAAAGTATCCACCGTGTTTTATTTTTCTTTCTTTTCTTTTTCAAAAACACCGCGTAAAAATTCTTCCACCAGCGGGCGCGAGCCAAGCCCTACCGCAATTGCAAATGCCAAGCCCAAAGAGGCCAAAATCACAATGGCCACTTGCGTTACGATTAAATTGGCAATGCCCAAATTTTCCACCGCCATCAGCGCAAAGAAAAATACCACAAAGCCGTACACAATGCGCCCCAACAGCGCGCCGCCTTTTAAGTTGTTGGCCTTGGTAGAATTTTCCAAGATATTGCCGAGCAGTTTGCCAAACAGCAAACCCGCAAACAAAATCACCACCGATACAAACAGCGTCGGGATAAATGCCAAAAAGCGGGTAAACAAATCGCGCAGTACGGTCAAATGCATTACGTCAGCGGCCAGTACCACGGAATAAAAAGTCACCGCCCACGCCAGCACAAACGCAATAATATAGGTCGGAGATTTGCCCAGCCCAAACCGCACGCACAGCTCATTAATACCCAGTTTGGACGTTTTGTCATCAAATTTAATTTTGCCGAGCCACTTTTTGGTATACGAGCCCACTAGGCGCGACACATACAGCCCGATTACCAAAATCAGCACTGCCAAAAACAGTGCGACCAACACATTACCGATGCTTTGTGCCAGCGTCATTACATGTTCACTTACTTGTGTAGAAATGCTTTCTAAATTCATATTTCCTCCTTGTTTCTATTGTAGCAAATTAAATTGCTACAATAAGGTATGAGTCAAATTCAGTACCTAAAAGGCATCGGCCCGGCTAAAGCCAAACTGTTTGAGCGCTTGGAAATTTCCACCGTGGCGGATTTACTGCATTATTATCCGCGCGCTTATCAGGACCGTCGGGAAAATGCACCTAATGCCGGATTAAATCCCCCCGCGCTCGTGGTATTTAAGGGCCGCGTACTGCGTGCGCAAACGATACCCGCGCGCTCGGTATTGATTTTCAAAGCGTTTTTAGCCGACGGAAAAAACAATCAAATTGAATGCACGTGGTTCAAACGGCGCACGTTTCGCAGTTTCCGTTTTGACCCGTTTGGTACCCTCAAAAAAGATTTCAAAATCGGCGCGGAAATTTGGGTAATCGGCCGGCGCGAAAACCGCAACAATTTTTTTGATAACAAAATTACGGTAGATGAGTATTACCCCGTTTCCTTGCCCGACAGTGTGTGGCACGCCGGGCGCATTACGCCCATTTACGGGCTGACCGAAGGGCTGACAAACAAACAATTTCGCCAGTTTATGCACGCCGCACTCACGCAGGCAGAGGCACAAAACGAGCCGGACATTTTACCGCCTGCGCTCACGGAAAAGCGCGGCTTTATTTCCAGCCGCCAAGCGTTAAATGCGATTCATTTTCCGTCGGGAATGGCAGAGTTGGAAAATGCGCGCGCGCGGCTTGCGTATGAAGAATTTTTACTTTTGGCTACGGCGTGGGGCATCAAACGCACGCAAACAAAAGCCGTTGCCAATGGGTACGGTTACGAGATAAAAAAACATTTGCTCACGCCGTTTCGGCAAAATTTAGGTTTTGAATTTACGGCCAGCCAGAAAAAAGTTATCAATGAAATTTTTGCTGATTTACAATCGCCTTTGCCGATGAACCGACTCTTGCAGGGCGATGTGGGCTCGGGCAAAACGATTGTGGCGCTCTCGGCCATGTTACTGGCGGCGGAAAACGGTTATCAAAGCGCACTCATGGCGCCGACGGAAATTTTAGCAGAACAGCATTATTTAACTTTTCAAAAGATTTTAAAAAAGCTAAAAGTGCCCGTTGCGGTGCTCACTTCCAGCACCAAAACCGCCGAGCGCAAAAAGATTTTGACCGCGCTGGCCGACGGGAGTTTAAGCATCATTGTCGGTACGCACGCGCTGCTACAAAACGATGTAAAATTTCAGAATTTAAAACTTGCCGTGATTGACGAACAGCACCGCTTCGGCGTAAAACAGCGCGCCACGCTCAAAGAAAAAACCGAGCGTCTGGACCTTTTAACGATGACCGCTACGCCCATTCCGCGCACC
>JAGCKY010000142.1 GCA_017647245.1 Elusimicrobiaceae bacterium | reverse complement strand
TGTGCAGGGATTCAAGCACTGATGCGATAATCTCCGCATTCAAATCCGGTCTTCTGGTGAATCCTTATAACTCAAACGGGTCATATTGTCTTTAATTGTAACCTTAATCGTCGTAGCGCCGCCGGCTAAAATTTCGTCTACTGAGTTGTCCACTACTTCGTACACTAAATGGTGCAAACCCGGAAGACCGGTTGAACCGATATACATGGCGGGGCGTTTGCGCACCGCTTCCAACCCTTCTAATACTTGAATTTTAGAGGAATCGTATTGTTTTTTTTCTTCTTCACTCATGAGTAACTCCTAAATTCTTTACAATTTCAATCTTTTCAATCCACGGCTTACTAAAATATTTATTGAGTTCTTTGATAATTGTTTCCCGTCGGGTTACGAGCTCATTGCGCGCTACCGACAGCTTCACTTCTACCTGTAAACTCTTTTTTTGTACGGCTACTAACTTCCAAAATTTTTCTTTATCCGCTACTACTTTTTTCCACGCATAATCCAGTATCATCAGCCGGCTGATCTGGCTATTAAGCCGGTTATACTGTTTCTGTAATTCGGAAGATTTATTCCAAATTTCGCGCGGCTTTGCACCTAATTTCACTAAATCCTCACCGGCATAATGACGTATTTCAGTTCTTCATTGCCTACCGGTTCAATCAGTACCGGCTGTGAAGCGTTGACAAAAGAAAAAGATACTTTTTCACTACCTACATTTTTCAGCACGTCCATGATAAATTGCGGATTAAAAGCACAGTCAAATACTTCTTTATCATATTCAATAGGCAATTCATCACTAAATTCCATATTTTGTGACGTAGAAGAAACCGTCATTAAATTGTTTTCCACGTGAAATTTTACGGTACTTCCAAACTCACCCGAACACAAAGACGCGCGGCGCGTAGAGGCCAACAATTCTTTTGTAAAAATTTCAAAAGAAATGTTTTTCTTAGCCGGAATCACTTGTTTATAGTTGGGAAAATTTCCTTCAATTAAGCGTGAAATAAAAGTAGTTTCATTCATTTCAAAACTGACTTGATTAGACCCTACATTGACGCGGATTTGTGTATCTTTATCGGGTTTAACCAGCGAAATAAAACGTACTACTTCGTTTAAAATTTTAGTGGGAATAATAATTTTAAATTCCGCAGAATCGGGCAAAGCCGGGTGCGAAGCTACCGCCAAACGTCCGCCATCAGTGGCTACTACTTCAAATTTATCGGCGCTGTTATTCCACAAAAGACCGTTTAAAATATAACGTGTTTCTTGTGTGGAAGCGGAAAATGCCGTCTTATCAATCATATTTTGCAAAGCCAGCGGGCTTAATACCACACTACCGGTTTTTTCAATTTCCGGAATAGCGGGATATTCAGATTTAGGAGCGCCGATGACCCAAAATTTACTTTTACCGGATTTAATGTGAAATTTATTATTATCTCCGGTAAATAAACTAATTTCTTTTCCGTCGGGTAAATTTTTAATAATTTCCGTAAATTCTTTAAGCGGAACAGTTAAATTACCTTCTTCTTCCACTTCCGCATTAATATAATGCACCGTGGCCATTTCCATATCCGTACGGACTAATTTCAGTTTATTTTTTTGGGTTTCAATTAAAAAATTGTGCAGAATAGGCAAGGTGGTACGCGAAGATACACCGGTAGAAATAACCTGTATACCTTCCAACAAGGTTTCTTTAGTAATGTTTATTTTCATTTTATTATCCTTTTTATTATATATCCTGTTTATAATGTGGATTTTGTTTACTGCCCAATACAAATCTGTTTTGTTTTTTGTTTATAGTTATTCTTTTTTATAAACATTATGCACATCAATTTATTTTATAAACACCTTTTTTAATTTATCCCCAATTTTATTCCTGTTTTTTATGCGTTATCCACAGACTTAATTTCTGTAATCATCTGCGTAATCAAAGAGGCAAAAAACGGATCAAAAGTAACTTTTTCTTTTACCAAATCGCGCGCGTGTACGACTGTACTATGATCGCGGTTAAAATCCCGCCCAATTTCCGGCAGCGACATATCTGTTAATTCTGTACATAAATACATAGCAATTTGGCGCGGCCACGCAATAGACTGCGTTTTACGACGGGAACTAAAATCTTCTATATTAATTTTAAAATGTTTAGCCACTACTTTTTTAATACTGTTTACATTAACGGCCAAGCGTTTTTCTTCTTGTGTTAAAATATCGGAAAGTAATTCTTTTGCCACCGCAATAGTCGGTACGATATTATGGATATTACAGTAAGAAGAAAGCCGAAAAAAAGCACCTTCCAGTTCGCGGATATTGGTTTGTACGCCTTCGGCGATAAAAGCAATTACATCATCTCCGACGTCAAAATGAATAGCGTCGCGTTTTTGATTTAAAATAGCGATACGCATTTCCAAATACGGTTTTTTAATTTCACAGGCGGGGCCGGACAATAAGCGCGAAGACAGACGTTCGTCCAAATCTAATTGTTGAGGCGTACGGTCCGAAGAAAGTACAATTTGTTTACCGCTTTCAAACAACGCATTAAAGGTATAGAAAAATTCCTGCACACTGACTTTATCGGATTTTCCGGCAACAAATTGAATATCGTCCATCAGTAAACAATCCAATGAGCGGTATTTGCGCCGGAAAGCATCGGTAGAGTTAGTAGGAATGGCCTCTACATATTCGGCCACAAATTCTTCTGCGGCCATATACAATACTTTAGCGTTGGGATTATTTTGGCAAATTTGATTACCGATCGCGTGCAGTAAATGTGTTTTACCCAACCCCGGCGTAGAATAAATAAACAGCGGGTTATTAGAGCGTTCCCCGGGTTTATTGGCTACCGCCAAAGCCATGTTATAAGCAAAACGATTGGTAGGAGATTCAATAAAATTATCAAAACGGTAAATACTGTTTAAACGTGACGGAAAATTATTTTTAATCACAGGGGCGGCCGGAGCGGGGGAAATTTGAATAGATTGCAACACGTTTTGCACCGGGTCTTTTACTTCTTCAATTACGTATGAAAAAGAGACCGCACAATTTTGTTGTATAAATAATTCGCGCAGTGTATCTTCATAGCGCGACTGTATTGTTTTAAGCAAATACTCGTTCGGCACGGTAACCGTAAGCAAGTTACCGTCTAATTTAAAGGTAGTGGCGCTAAACCACATTTCGTATAAATCTTTGCCGATTTTGTTTTCTAACTGCTGTAGTACAGAAGAAAGAATATCACTTGAAGAAAAATTATCCACTGCTTTGCCGCCATTTAATAAGATACTTTATGATACTAATTATAAAGATAAGAGTCAATGGCTAAAAATCGGTTTTGGGCTTTTTAATTTCAAAATCATAGGAAATTTGGCTTTTTACAAAAAACCGCCCCTCCCCCCTACCAAATCGGCAAAATCTTGTATTTCTTTTTATTTTTGGCCTTAAAATAAAAATTCCGAGTTATCCACAGCTTTATAATGGACTAATCAATTAAAATACTTGAGCGCGCCCGAAAAGATTATTATAATGGTAGAAACTTATATAAAAAAGGGGGACGTATGACCGAAATCAATGCTATTTATAAATGTAAGACCTGCGGCAATATCGTAGAGGTGGTGCACACGGGTGCGGGCGAATTAATTTGTTGTGGGGCACCTATGGAAAAACAAATCGCCGGTACTTCCGACGGGGCGGCTGAAAAACATGTGCCCGTGATTGAAAAGATTGACGGCGGCTATCTGGTTAAAGTAGGCAGCGTGCCGCATCCGATGATTGACGCGCATTATATTGAATTTGTGGAACTAATCTGTGAAAAATGTGTACAGCGCAAATACTTAAAACCCGGCGACGTGCCGCAAGCTACTTTCAAATGTGACGGAGAAAAAGTGACCGCGCGTGAGTATTGCAATTTACACGGGTTGTGGCAAGCGGAGAACTAAACATGCAAGCTGTTAAAATTTCCGACAAAGTGTATTGGGTCGGCGCGATTGATTGGAATATACGCGATTTTCACGGTTATTCCACCAAACAAGGCACGACGTACAATGCTTTTTTGATCCTGAGCGAAAAGCCCACGCTGATTGACACGGTGAAAAAGGAATTTTTCCCGGAAATGATGGCGCGCATCAAAAGTGTAATTGACCCGCAAAAAATTGAAATTATTATTTCCAATCATGCTGAGCTGGACCACGCGGGGGCTTTGCCGCAGACGGTAGCCGCCGTAGAGCCCAAAGAAATTTATGCCTCGGATATGGGGGTCAAAAACCTCGTCGCGCAATTATATCCGCACTTTGAAATTAAACCCGTCAAAACGGGTGATAAAATTGACGTCGGCGGTGACACGATTTCTTTTATGGAAGCGCGCATGCTGCATTGGCCGGATAGTATGTTTTCGTATTTGGAAAAAGAAAACGTACTTTTTTCTAATGACGTGTTCGGTATGCATTTGGCTACCGCGCAACTGTTTGACGACGAAAACGACGAACATATTTGGCTGCCCGAAGCGGAAAAGTATTATGCTAATATCGTTCTGCCTTATTCCGATATTGCCTTGCGTTTTTTGGACAATTTCAAAAAATCGGGCCTTACGCCTAAAATTATTGCGCCCGACCACGGATTTATGTGGCGTAAAGACCCGGCGCGCATCGTGAGTTTATACGAAAAATGGGCCGCACAAAAACCGCAGAAAAAAGCGGTTGTCGTCTATGACACGATGTGGGGCAGCACGCAAAAAATGGCCGAATATGTGACGGAAGGTTTGCGCGCGGGCGGCGTGGAAGTCAAACAAATGTGTATGCACACGTGCCACCGCAGTGAAGTAGCGCACGAGATTTTAAATGCGGGCGGGCTGGTCATCGGCGCGCCGGTGATTAACTCGGTAATGTTCCCGGCCATGGCAGATGTTTTGTGTTATTTAAAAGGATTGCGGCGTAAAAACCTCGTTGGTGGGGCGTTTGGCTCATACGGGTGGAATCCGGGTCCTGTCCATGCGCTGGCCGATTGGCTCAAAGCGGCGCAAGTGGAACTCGCCGCGCCGG